>JANXVS010000523.1 GCA_025351555.1 Pseudomonadota bacterium
AGTCGAAAGCAGAGTGCCTGGGGTCCTGGTCGAACTCGCGCAACTGACTGAAGACTTGATTGGTGATCTCACCGCCGTGCCGCAGCCGATCGAGATCAAACTCTATGCGCAAGACGCGAGCCGGCTGATTCCGCAGGCAAAAAAAATAGCCGCCGCGATCGGCAAGATCGACGGCGTAGTCGAGATCAAGGATGGGGTGGTGCTCGCCGGCGATGGCATCGATATGAAGATCGATCCGGTCAAGGCCGCGTTCGAGGCAGTCACGCCGGACGAAGTGACGAAGGCTGTCGACGTCGCCATCAACGGCGCCATCGCGACGCAGTTGCCGCAAACGGAAAAACTCGTCGATGTGCGCGTGCGCATGCCGAACGCGTTGAGCTTGCGTCGGGAGGATCTGGCCGAGTTGCCGATCCGCGCCGCCGATGGTCATGTATTCCCGCTGCGCCGGGTTGCGACTCTAACCCCGGTTTCCGGCGAACCGGAAATCTCGCGCGACGATCTGCAGCCGATGATTGCGGTGACGGCGCGCATCGAAGATCGTGACATCGGCGCGGCGGTCGCCGATGTGCGCAAGGTGCTGGCACGGCCGGGCATGCTGGCACCGGGGGTGCGCTATGAACTGGGCGGGCTGTATCGTCAGCAGCAGATCGCGTTCGCGGGACTGGCGCTGGTGTTTCTTGCCGCGCTGATCGCTGAACTGGTGCTGCTGATCGTGTTATACGAAAGTTTCCGCTTGCCGCTGATCATCATCGGCAGCGCGCTGTTGTCCACGACAGCCGTTTTTACCGCGCTGTGGATCACCGGCGTGGAACTGAACATCACGGCGCTGATGGGAATGACCATGGTGATCGGTATCGCTACGGAAATGGCGATCTTCTACGTCAGCGAATACGTCGAACTCGCGCGCACGATGCCGCGGTCGCGGGCCTTGCGCGAGGCCAGCCGCAACCGCCTGCGCCCGATCACCATGACCACACTCGCGGCGATTTTCACATTGCTGCCGCTCGCGCTCGCGATCGGCCGCGGCTCCGGCATCCAGCAACCGCTCGCGATCGCGATCATTGCCGGCTTGCTGCTGCAATATCCGCTGGTATTGCTGGCGATACCGGTGCTGATCGGACTGGTTCATGGCGACAAACCGGGCGATGCGGATTCACCATCGGCGGCCGCGCGCATCGCCGAACCGTTATGATCGGCAACCATGCCTCCCGCCAGGGTGCCGTAAACGTCTCATGAGAACCTCGCCCGACAGCGCACGCGCGCATGCACGCGAAGGTTTTGTGCGGCCTGCTGTCTTGCTGGCAACCCTGGTCGCATTTTGCGGATGCGCGCCGCAGACGCGTTTGCCCGATCTGCCCGATCAGACGCCGGCGGCGTGGCGCAATCGTGATGCCACCGCCGCTGCGGGACTGCAACCAGATCTGCAAACGTGGTGGCATGCATTCGGCGACTCGACACTGGATGCGTTGGTCGAAAGCGCGCTGCACGACAACCTTGGCGTCGCCGTGTCGGAACTGCGCCTGCGTGCGGCGCGGCGTCTGCAACATCGCGCCCGCACCGATTTCTGGCCGAACCTGAATTTTCGTGTGTATGAGGAAACCGCGCCGGGCGCAGCGACCGGCTTTCTTGAAGCCGGTTTCGATGCCGAATGGGAATTCGGTTTGTTCGGCCGTTCGCAAGCCAGTGCGCGCATGGCGACAGCCGACGTGAACACGGCGATTGTCGACGCAGCCTCCGCGCGTGTTTCGGTCAGCGCGGAAGTGGTGAAAAACTATGTCGAGTTGCGTGCGGCGCAGGCACGCGCTGGCATCCTCGATGAACTGGTCGCCGTGCGCCGTCGCCGCGTCGAGCTGATGCAGACTCGCTTGCGCACGCGCTTGGCATCGCAGATGGAAGTGGATCACGCACGCGCCGAATTGCAAGCCACGCTCACCGACGCCGGCGAGCCCGCGTTGGCCGTGCAGCAATCCACGCAGGTGCTGGCGGTGCTGCTGGGCAAGGCCGAGCCCGATGCCGCCTGGTCGGCGCGGGCCGAACAGCCACAATTGCCATCACTGGATATTCGCCATACGCCCGCGGATCTGGTGCGCACGCGACCGGAAATCCGTCGCGCAGAACAAAACGTCCTGCACGCGGCGGGCGAGCTGGGCATCGCCCGCGCCGATC
>JANXVS010000166.1 GCA_025351555.1 Pseudomonadota bacterium
CATCCTGCGAGTACCACATGCCGCCGTCGTCGCCGGCGATCACATGCGAGATGTTTTTCGGATCGATCCAGATATCGTGGAAATCGCCATGCGCGCCGCCGCCCACCGGCGCGAAACTCTGACCGCCATCCGAACTCATGATCAGCACCAGATCGGGCTTGAACAGGTGGTCGGGATTGGTCGGATCCACGATCAGGCTGCCAAAATAGAACGGACGCCAGACCATGTGCTGGCTCTTGTCGCGTTTGTTCCAGGTCGCGCCGCCGTCGTCAGAACGATACAGCGCCGAATCGGTGGATTCGACGAAGGCGTAGACGATCTTGTTGTTCGACGGCGCCACGGTCACCGCAATGCGTCCATAAGGTTTGACCGGGAAACCCTTGTTCGCCTTGTCGCTGACTTCGCTCCAGCTCTTGCCGCCGTCGGCGCTGCGGTACAAGGCGCTCGCACTCGGTTTGGTCGCATCGTCGCCGCCGGAGCGGAAGGTCCAGCCCTTGCGGCGGAAATCCCACAATGAGGCAAACAATACTTGTGGATTTTGCGGATCCATCGACAGCGAGGCGCAGCCGGTAGAAAGATTCAGCCCCTTGAGCACCAGCGACCAGTTCTCGCCGCCGTCGGATGTCTTGTACAGGCCGCGATCGACCGAATCGCTCCACAGCTTGCCGGGAACGCAGGCATAGACCGTGTTGGTGTCCTTCGGATCAATAATGATTTTGATGATGTGCTCGGACGTCTTCAGGCCCATATTGGTCCAGGTGTCGCCGCCGTCGCTGGATTTGTAGATGCCATCACCGATCGACACCGAATTGCGCATCCAGGATTCGCCGCTGCCGACCCAGACCGTCTTCGGGTCTTTCGGATCCAGCGCGATCGAGCCGATCGACTGTACCGACTGCTTGTCGAACACCGGCTTGAAGGTGGTGCCGCCATCGAGCGACTTCCACACGCCACCGGAAGCGGCGCCGACGTAGAGCGTGGTCTTGCCATCGTCTTCATGCCGCGCGGCAATCGCCGCGATGCGTCCGCTCATCGTCGCCGAACCGATGTTGCGTGCGCTTAGGCCGGAAATGATGCCGGCATCGAATTTCACTGCCGAAGCCGGAGCGGTAGGCCCTGCCGCCAACGCTGCCAATGGAAAAATGCCGCAAAGTACACAAGAGGAAATGAGATTGCGCAACATGGTTTGATCCCCAGGGTTATTTGCCGGCGCCGCTGGCGGCGGGAAAAGCGAACAGGCCGTCGTCGACCGTCGCGTTGGCTTCGGCCTTCTCGACCGTGAATTTGTCTTTCTGCGTGGCGCCAACCGACCCGCTCGCCGAGGCGAACGCGAAGTAGGTGCCGTTGACCTTCTCGTAGTCGCTGTATTCGGTTTCCTGCTGGATCTCCACCCCGCGCACGGTGCGCTGCTGCATGGTGCGGATCACCAGAAACTGGTCGGAATCGAAATACACATATTCCAGGTCGCCGTTGGCCAGCGTCACCTTGAGCTTGTGCGCATCGGTGCCGTCGACGTCTTCGGCACCCAGATATTGCAGCTTGTTGCCCTTGGCCGAAGCGTTGACCCAGGCGCCGTCGAAATCGGACTGCTCGGAAAATTCCTTCAGGTCATCGGCAGCTGTGCGCTCCGGATCCTTGCGCCCCTGGAACGGAAAGATGCGCCAGCCGTCCTTGCCATCGTAGGACTGGATCATGGTCATGCCCTGCAGGGTGCCTTCGAAACGGTAGTACGAAGGACGCTTGTAAATCTGCGTGGCAGCGATCTCCAACCCGCCGTCGACGATCAGCTTGCCCTCAAGACGCAGCGTCTTGATCGCCTGCAGACTATCCATGCCGCCGCGCGCGGCGACATTCTTGGCGACGAGCTCGTCGGCGGTAATGGCGTGCGCGGAAACCGCCACCAAGGATGTGACGACAGCAAAAAGCCCCAAACGGATGCGCATGGCATTCCCCTCTTTAGAAACGGGTGGAGATCACAAGTCAGCCGCAGAGCTTACTCGCATCCGCCGCCAGGACGATGGGACGAAAGTCATGCCCGGCTATTTTTAGCGTCCCTTGAGTCCGCTCTTCCAGGCATACACCGCCGCCTGGGTGCGATCGGCCACGCCGAGTTTCGAGAGCACGTTGCTGACGTGGGTCTTGACCGTCTTGTCGCTGATGCCCAATCGATCGGCGATCAGCTGATTGCTCATGCCTTCGGCCATCAGTGCCAGCACTTCGCGTTCGCGCTGGCTCAGCGATTCGAGCACTTCGGTACCGGGCGCCGCGCCGCGCCGCAGCGCCTGCATCAGATGTCCGGCCACGCGCGGGTGCAGCACCGCTTCGCCACGAGCAGCCTTGCGCACGGCATCGGCCAAGGCGTCGGCGTCGACATCCTTGAGCAGGCAGGACAAGGCACCGGCCTGCACCGCCGCGAGAATCTGCTGGGCATCCTCGAATGAGGTGAGCAGTACCACTTGCGTGTTCGGGCTTGCTACGCGGATGTCACGCACCGCCGCAATACCGCCGCCGGGCATAACCAGATCCACCAGGGCCACTTGCGGCTTGTGTTCGGCGCAGATCCTTACTGCACCAGCAGCATCTTCAGCCTCGCCGACGATGACGAGGTCCGCATACGTCTCCAGGAATGCACGGATGCCCTGGCGCACCAGCACATGATCGTCGGCGATGACGAGTCGGATGGATTCCATATTCATGCGGTCGATACCCATGCTGTCGTCCTTCATTGTGTCGTTGTCCCGGCAATGGAAAGGCGGATACGGACGCGGGTTCCCTGCCCGGCGCTGCTATCGAAATCGAACTGGCCCTGCGGCAATGCTTGCGCGCGTTCGCGCATGTTCGCCAAGCCCATGCCCGGCGCTGCATCGCCACTGGCACCCTGGCCATTATCGGCGATGGTCAATTGCAAAGTATCGCCGTCGCGCAGCAAGGTCACGCTGGCGCGATCGGCGCCACTGTGGCGCAAGATATTGGCCAACGCTTCGTCGGCGATGCGCAAGATCGCTTCTTCATTCGTCGGCGGCAGAGCGGGTATTTCCGCGATATCCAGATCCAGGATGATGCCACTGACCTGCGCCCATTCCAGTGCACGTTGGCGCAGACGTTCGCTGAGCGGCGCGGCCGCATCGGAAGCGCGCAATTCGTCGAGGATTTGCACCAGCTCCTGTTGAATCTGCTGGCTCAGCCGTTCGGCCTGGACAACGCGCTCGCCTGCAGGATGATCGCCGAGTTGCCGACGCGCGGTCGCCAATTGCAGATTCAGCGCGAACGCTTTCTGCTTGACCGTGTCGTGCAGGTCTCGCGCCAGGCGCTGGCGCTCGGCGAGCGTGGCCAGTTGCGCGCGTGATCGCATCAGCGCCTTGAGTTCCAGCGCCATGCCATCAAGCAGCGCGGATAGCCGGCCCAGTTCATCGTTCGAGCGATCGCCAATGCGATCGGAAAAATCGCCGCGACTCCAGGCCGTGGCGGCGCGCGCGACACGGTTGAGCCGGCGCGTCACCCACGCGGCAAGAAACACCGACGAGGCCAGGCCAAACACGAGCAGGTAACCCAGCACGATCGGCCATTCCAGACTCAGATCAAGCAGAAACCGATGCCACGGCACCGGCAGGCGCAGTTCCACGAACAGGAATCCGCGCAAGGTGCCATCGGCCGCACGCACCGGCGTCAGCACGCGGCGGATCCGATACGGGCTTTCCGCGCCGGGCAGTGCTTGCGACGAACCGCTGGCACGGACGGTCGAAAATTCCGCTGCATTTGCATCCGGCATCTGCAATTTCCACAACGGATCGGCCGGCGCCTGCGCCAGCACGTGGCCATCCGGCGCAAGCACCGCGGCAGCCAGCGGATCGGCCGCCAGCTCCATTAGGATGTACGATTCCTTCTCGATCAAACCGCCATGCGGGCGTTGCAGGCGCAGAATCCAGCTTTCTGTCCAGGTCGCCAGTCCGCGCGCCTCGTCCTGGGCCACGCTCGGCCAGGCGCCGGCCAGATCGTCGGCAGCACGCGCCGTGGCGCGCGTCAGCGACCCGGCCTCGACGTCGGCCATGAATCCGTTGAACTCGAAAATCAGGATCGCCGATTCGACCAGCATCAGGCTCGGCAGCGACAGCAGCACATAGAACAGCGCGAGTTTGAAAATCAGGCCGCGAAGTTGCGGACGCAGCGGTTTCATGGCGTTGCCGGGAGCATCAAGGACATGCGAAGGAT
>JANXVS010000527.1 GCA_025351555.1 Pseudomonadota bacterium
TCAGGCCGTGTTCAACTTCAAGTATTCGCTCGACGTGTGGCTGACGCGGGAGTTTTGATTCTGCAATCCGCACGCGCGCTTTTGTTCGGACCGTTGGGGAAGCCAGATGTCCAGCCACGAACGATCTCAGCGCCAATTCGCCACCACGCGCTGGTCGATGGTGATCCAGACCTCGGGCACGACGCCCGCGGACGCGCGCGGCGCGCTGATCGAATTGGTGCAGCGTTATTGGTATCCGGTCTATGCCTATGTGCGTCGCAGCGGGCACGACCCCGCGCCTGCACAAGAGATCACGCGGGGTTTTCTGCAACGCCTGCTCAGTGCCTTTACGGCCGAACCGGCGCGGCCGCAAAAGCATTTCCGTAGCTATCTGCTGACCGAGCTCACGGCCTTTCTCGCCAGCGACTGGCGCGCAGCCATCACGGCAGAGTCGTCAACCGGCGTTGCCTTGTTGCCACCGAACCTGGAGCCGCGTTATCTGCGCGACCACGCCGATGTAGCGTCGCCCACGGCGGCTTACGAACGCAGTTTCGCGCTGGAAGTCATCGCGCGTGCACTCAAACATCTGCAGGCCGAGGCCAGCCGTGCCGGCCATCAGGCGATGTATACCGCGCTGGAGCCTTTCCTGGGACGCGACCCCGGCGCAGGAGAATACGAGGCCATCGCACAACAACTGAGCTCGCGGCCGCTGGCCCTGGTCGTGGCGCTCAAGCGCCTGCGCCAGCGTTTCCGTGAACTCGTCGGCGCGGAGCTGGCCGACACCGTCACCTCATCCGAAGACCTCGCCGCCGAACAACGTACGCTGCACAGCGTGTTGCACGAACTGCACGCGTGAACACCTCGCCTTCCCTGCTTGCAGCCTTGGATGCCGATCCACTGGCGAGCCTGCGCCTGCAGGGTTCGGCGATCGCGGATCTGGCCTTCGGTAGTTTGTCCCGGACTGCGCTGAACGCCCACAGCGTCAATCGCCATCTGGCCCTGCTGCCGCCGGAAACGCTGGAACTGGATCTTTCCGATCCGGCCCAGGCCCAGTTCGGCGACTACGAGCTTCTGGAGCTGATCGGTGAAGGCGGCATGGGTGTGGTCTACCGTGCACGCCAGACGAGCCTTGACCGCGAAGTAGCGGTCAAGCTGCTCGCCGCCGGGCCGTGGGCATCGCGCGAATTCGTCGAACGCTTCCGCCGCGAAGCGCAGAACGCTGCGCGCATGCAGCATCCGAATATCGTGGCGATCTACGAAGTCGGCAGTGCTGAAGAATTGCACTTTTTCAGCATGCGTCTGATCTGCGGCCAGAGCCTGGCCGGCGTGATCAAACACGAAGGCAGCCTTCCCGCACTGCGCGCCGCCACCCTGCTGCGCACCATCGCCGAGGCCGTTGATTACGCGCATCGCATGGGTGTGCTGCATCTGGATCTGAAGCCGGCCAATGTATTGCTACAAGACAACGGCATACCGCATGTCGCTGACTTCGGCCTAGCGCGCCGGCTGGAACAGGGTCTGGCCGCCGACAATGACGAGGTCTCCGGCACACCCAGCTACATGGCGCCGGAACAAGCCACCGCAGGATCACAGAAGATTACTCCGGCCACGGATATCTGGGGACTCGGCGCCATTCTCTACGAACTCGTCACCGGGCAGCCACCGTTTCTCGGCGAGTCGGCGCAGGCGACGCTGAAGCTGGTGGTCGACAGTACGCTGCACAGCCCACGCGAGTTGGCACCCGCCCTGCCACGCGATCTGGAAGCCATCATCCTCAAATGCATGGCGCGCGACGTTGCCATGCGCTATCCCACCGCGCGTGCGCTGGCGGACGATCTCGGCCGCTTCATCGAAAACCGTCCGGTGCAGGCGCGCCCGCTCAATCGCGCACAACGCACGTGGCGCTGGGCCAGGCGTCAGCCCTACATCGCCGCGCTCGGTCTGCTGTTCATGGTCTCGATGATCGCCGGCATCATCGGCGTCACCACCCAATGGAAACGCGCCGAGAGCAACGCGGCAACCTCCAGCGAGCGCTTGTGGGAAAGCCGACGCGACGCCGCACTGCGACTGCAAGCCGATGGCAAAGGCTACGCTGCGTTGCAACCGCTGCTTGCGAACATCGACGAGCAGGAACACGCGGGCAAGGGCACCGAGGCAAATATCGAGCGTCACGAAGTCGGCGCAATCCTCGGCCAAGGCCCTGTCCTCATCGACCGCATGCACTTGACCGATGGTTCCCCGATTGCAGTCGAGCTTAGTCCCGATGGCAGTCTGCTTGCACTGGCGTTGACGGATCTGACTGTGCGCTGGTTCGACACCCAATCGCTGACTGAATTGGGGCGCGTGGACCTGTTGGGTTTGCCTACTTCGTCCGGCCGGCCCGAGATGCCCATGCTGCTTCGCTTCATCGACAACCGGCGTCTGCGCGTGACCATCGAATGGCCGGATTTTATTGCCAATCCGACGGCAAGCGATACCCACCTGATCGATCTGGAACGCCGCGAGATTCTCGCACTGCCGGCGGGATTCGAGGGCGTCACCGATGCCGCGTTCAGTCCGGATGGAAATTACGCTCTGCTGCACAATTGGCACAATGAGGTGCAGATGTGGCAGACGCAGCCTTGGCGGCCGCTCTCGGCCAAGACCGACTCTGGCAAAGAGCTGTACGCAGTCCTGGTTGGGCGCAATGCGCAATTTGTTGCCGGTCTCGGACCCGGCATGCTGGCACTGAATTTCTACGATCCGCACGACCTGGGTAAATTCAAGCGCATCGCGCTGCCGCCCACGGCGGGAATTTCCGCCTGGGCCGAAAGCGGCGATGGCGCCCACCTTGCCTTGGGCGATTTCGAAGGCCGCGTCTTCCTGCTCGACCTGGCCAGCCAGACGGCGCGCCAATTGCCGACGCCCGCGGGGCGCGAAGTCACCTGGGTCACATTCAGCGAGGATGATGCCTGGGTGGCGGCTGTGCGTTGGGACGGCGCGGCTTACGCCTTCGACGTCGCCACTGGCGTTCCGCTGATCGCGGGCCAGATGCAGCATGACTTCGAGTTGCGGCATGTGGACTTGAGTCATCGCGAGCGATTGTTGATCGCATCGGGGCGCGGCACGGCCAACCTGTGGCGATTGCCTGAAGCGGGCCCAACAGCGGTTGAAGCGGCCCGGGCGATTTCCAGCCCGATGCGTCCGGCACTAGCCGGCCCT
>JANXVS010000176.1 GCA_025351555.1 Pseudomonadota bacterium
GGTCGAACCGATCTCGACCAATTATCGCGGCGTGGATGTATGGGAGCTGCCTCCGAACGGCCAGGGCCTGGCAGCGCTGGAAATCCTGAACACGCTCGAAGGGTACGACCTGAAGAAATATGGCTTCGGCAGTCCAGAACATGTGCATTTGTTCACCGAAGCGAAGAAGCTGGCGTGGGAAGACCGCGCGCACCTTTATGCGGATCCGGATTTCTTCAAGGCGCCTACGACCAAGCTGTTGTCCAAGGAGTACGCGGCGGAGCAGCGCAAGAAGATCTCGATGGATCACGCGATGCGCTCGGTCGAGGCCGGGCATGCGCCGTTGGAACATGGCGACACGATCTACCTGACCACAGCCGACCAGTGGGGCAACATGGTGTCGCTGATCCAGTCCAATTATCGCGGCATGGGCTCGGGCATGACGCCGCCAGGGCTCGGCTTCGTGCTGCAGGATCGCGGCCAGTTGTTCGTGCTGAAAGATGGCCATTCGAATGCGTTCGCGCCGGGCAAGCGGCCGTTCCACACCATCATTCCAAGCTTCATCACCCGAGACGGCAAGCCGTGGATCAGCTTCGGCGTGATGGGCGGTGGCATGCAGCCGCAGGGCCACGCGCAAATCGTGATGAATCTGATCGATTTCGGCATGGGCCTGCAGGAAGCCGGCGATGCGCCGCGCATCCAGCATGAAGGCGATACCGAACCCGAGGGTCAGGTCACCCAGATGAAAGACGGCGGCGAAGTCGAACTGGAAAGCGGTTTCTCCTACGAGACGATTCGCGCGCTGATGGAAAAGGGCCACCACGTCACCTGGGCTGATGGCCCGTACGGCGGCTATCAGGCCATCGAGTGGGACGAGAAGCACCACATCTATCTCGGTGCCTCGGAAGGGCGCAAGGACGGTCAGGCCGCCGGCTATTAAGCTGCGGCTAACCGTAGGCGAGGCTAAACTGCGCCTCTTTGCCGACAAGGAAGACCCGACGATGCTACGTTGTATACTTTTCCTGACCGCCCTGCTGGCGCCGCCAGCATTTGCGAAGACCAACGATCCTACTACGCAGCCCGTTGCTGCCCCAGCCGAAGCGCCAGGCGCCGCCGAGGCAATTCCCGCACCTGAGGTTAGTCCTGCGCCCGAAGCCGCCCCCGAAGTCGCGGCTGCGCCACTACTGGCGACCGCGCCGGAAATGACGCCGGAACAGCGCCTGACCCAGTTCCGCCGCGATCAGATCAACCTGCTGGCCTTACGCGGCGATGCCGGCTCGCTGCTGGCCGCGGCCTTGATGGCCAGTGCGGATACAAACGACAAGCGCCGCCCGGTCGCGCTGAAATCGCCGGCCTTGCTCAAGCGCGCGCAGATCGCCGGGCCGGACGACGCGCTGGTCTGGTGGGTCAGCGCGGCGGCAGAATGCCATGGCGCGAACACAGCCTGTCCGCTTCCGGAAACGCTGCAAAAACTGGAAAGTATCGACGCGGAAAATGCGGCGGTGTGGACCTTGTCGCTATGGCGCGCGCAGCAGGCCAAAGACGCTCCGGCCGCACGCGCGGCGCTTGCCAGTGCGGCCCAGGCCAAGCGTTACGATGATCGCTTCGGCACGCTCATCGCCGACATCTACCGGGCGAACGGCATCCTGCCGATCAGCGCAGAAGTGCTGAACGCCACCGGGCAGAATGTCAGCGCCGACGGCTACCGGCTGATTTCCGCGGCCGGCACCGCCGCGGCCGTGGCGCTGCCCGGGTATGCCGCTATCGGCGCTGCCTGCAAGGACGTTGATGCAAGCGACACGGCACTGGTCGCCGACTGTCTGGCAGTCGCGCAGAAAATGGAGCTCAGTGGCAGCATCAATTCGCAAAATGTGGGGCTGAGCCTGAAAATGGCCCTGCTGCCCGCCGGGCCGGATCGGGATGCCTCGCGCTCGCACCAGCGCGCCCTGAGCTGGCAGACCTTGCGCATCAGCGATCTGGGCGATCGGCTGGCCGCTGATCCGGCCGTAAGCCGCGTCTATACGCGGGTGCTGAGCGAATCGGGCAATGAATCGGCCGCGGTACTCGCGGTGCTGCGCAGTCAGAGCGTAGCTCTGGAACCGCCGGCCGACTGGCAGCCGCCGCAGCCCGATACTGCGCCCAAGCCCTGATCGGCTTTTACTCGCGGCGGTCACGTTGTACTCTTGGGGCGGCGCAGGATGTGCCGTCGAATAGGCATTGACTGCCTATTCGACAAGCGTGGTGCGGCTTTGCCGCGACCGCTTGTTTGAAAACCGCGGCAGGATG
>JANXVS010000241.1 GCA_025351555.1 Pseudomonadota bacterium
CCCGGCGCCGCGGCAACGGCCACACGTTGCCAATGAGTCGCGGTTACATCTTCGTCACCAAACAGAGCTGACAGATCGGTGGCGAGATCAGCGCTCGCCACCGGCAACGTGCGCGCACCGGCACGTGCGCGGATGCCTTGCGCGAGGCGGCTTTCGTGCTGCCAGTTGCGCCAAGTATAGAAATGCACATTGTCATCGAGGACGAAAGGCGTGAACACGCCGCCATCGCCGACCCAGGCGTGTGTTCGCAACGTGGCGATATCCTCAATGCTGAACATCGCATCGTCGCCGAGTGCGGCACACGCGTGCCCCTGCCCTTCGGCCACGCTCACTGCGAACGCGGCGCGCGCGACCAGTTCCGAGCCGCTGCGCTCGCGCACCCAGCGCGATAGCGAATGATCGATAGCGCGACCGTCGACGGCTTGCAGGATCGCCGGCACAATCATGCGACCCTCTCTGTGACGCCGGCGAAGGCATCGTCGAGCACCCGGATCAGCGCCGGCGGCCATTGCCGACGCCAGACGCCCAGACCTGGCTGCAGGCCGACCGCGCGCAAGAACAAATACCAACTTTCGCCCAGATGTTGTTCAGGCGTATAGCCATCCAGACGCTGAGCCAGGTAACGATGCAGCGCAACGGTGTACAGCAGCGCCTGCAGCTCGTAGTGGTGCTCGCTTATCGCCGCATCCAGTGCCACGTTGGCGTAATCGGAAAGATGCGCGCCGAGCCAGTTGGTCTTGTAGTCCAGCACGTGATAGCGACCTGCATGGACGAAGATCAGATCGGCGAATCCGGTCAACATGCCGTTGAGCATCGTCGCTTGCAGACTTGCCGGCACCACGGTGGCGCAGCCATGCGCCGCGCACAGCGCACGCAAATGCGCAATCGACACCTGTTGCGCAGGAAACTGGAATTCAAATTCGGACACGCGCGCTTCTGGGGGTAGGGCCGACAGGCGCAGTCCATCGCCCAGATCGGCCTCGCGCACGCGATCCACCATGCAGCCGACCAGTTCAAGCGGATCAGCTTTGAACTCGCCACTCGCGCGCACCGCCTGCGCCGTAAGTTGCGCGGCTAGCAAGCCGCGCTGTTCCGGCCACACGCGCCCGGGCTGCGCGCGTTCCAGCACATTGTGTACCGCTTCGCCGAAGCGTGGGCCGCGCAAGGGATGCAAGGCGCGCAGGCGCGGATCCTCAGCTTCATCGACCACTTTGTATTCCTCGCGCGTATCAGCGCCGATTGCTGCGTCAGGCTCAGCTTCGTCCGAAGCAGCCGATGCAGCAGCGATCATCTGCGCATGGCGCGTGAGGCTGCTGAAACTGTGCAGCCACTGAAATGCGCGCAGCGACGGCAACGGTTCACGCGCGGCGCGCGGTAACGGCGATTCCACCGGCGCCTGGAAGCTGATCATGGCGCCGACGCACGCTTCCACCACGGAGATACCATCAAGCTTCGCGGCAAGCTGGTCGAGGCCGGCTTCCCCCAGCGTCGCGTCGATGCGCAGTTGCGCCTGCCGGATCAGCACGTCGATCGCCGCCACCTGCCAAGCCAGATCGTCTGTGTCCGGATGCTTGTCTCGATCGACCCAATACACATGCAGCGCATGCTCGGCGCGGGTCATCGCAACATAAAGCAGGCGCAGGCGTTCCTGCAGATCCTCGCGAAAATGCCGCGCTCGATTCGCCGCGAAATTTACCGAGCCCAGGTCGACACATTCGCGCCCGGCGTCGTTATGAAAGTGCAGCACTTTCGGCGCCTGTTGCTTGTCGCGGCTGGAGATGCGCCAGGCCAGCGGCAGGAACACGATCGGGAATTCAAGACCCTTGCTCGCGTGCAGGGTGAGCAATTGCACACGCCGTGAATCGCTTTCTATGCGCAACTGGCGCGCCTGCGCCGCGTCGCCGCCGTCGTCACCATCTTCGTCGCGGCGCATTGCGGCGAACCACGCATACAATCCATCCAACCCATGCCGCATGCTTTCTTCATCGGCCAGCAATTCGCCCAGATGGCGCAGATCCGTGATGGTGCGTTCGCCATCCGGTGCTGCCAGCAACCACGCACCCCGATATGCAAGCAAGGACTCGATCAGCGCCAGCACGCCGCGATTGCGTGCGAGCTCGCGCCAGTTCGCGAAGCGTTCGAGTTCTCGTTCGAAATCCTGTGCGTTATTTTGCCAGCGCACGAAGTCGGCGAAAGTCGCGCCTAGTAATCGCGTGGACAGAGCACCGCGCACGGCGCGGTCGTCGTCAGCGTTGTGCACGGCGTACAGGATCAGCTCCAGATCGCGGGCGATGTCGCCATCAAACACGCTGGCGCGTCCGCTGCCGACACAAGGCACGCCGCGCGCGGCCAGCAACTTGCGCAGCGTGGCAATCTGCGCGTTCGTTGCCGTCAGCACGGCGATGTCACCGGGCGAGATGCGACGCCCGCCGATTGTGTAGTCCAGGTCGTTCAGCAATTCGGCGATGCGGTCGGCGCAATCGCTGAGGGCAAGCTTCTCAAGCTCGCCAAAACTGGTGAGCGGCTCGCCTTTCGTACCTACAGCGTCACCGCGGAAACGATGAATCGACAGCGGCGCAGCGACCGCTGCACCAGTGACTGCATAGGGTGTCAGGTCCGCCTTTCCGCTTGCCTGTACTTGTCGAAAGCGAATGCGCGAATCGTCGAAGCCACCATCAGTGTGCCCATAGAGTGCATTCAGCGCACCGATCAGTGCCGCACTGGAACGATGATTGATCGTGAGCGAATAGCGCTGCGTCACTTGGGCGCTTGCACGCAAATAGGCAGCGATATCGCCGCCGCGAAATCCGAAGATGGCCTGCTTGGGATCGCCGATCATCACCAGCGTGCCGCGCACCTCGCCTGTGTCGTCGCGATAGATGCGGTCGAAAATCTCGAACTGGCGCTGGTCGGTGTCCTGGAATTCGTCGATCAGAGCGGCCGGGAACGCCTTGAACAAACTCTCGGCGAGACTTGCGTCGGCGTTGTCGCCAAGCAGGCGTGCATGCACGCCGTCGATCAGCATCGAGAACGTCTGCGCGTCACGCTGACGCGCACACCGCGGCAATTCCGTGCGGCAATAGGCCGCTGCTGCCGCAAGCACGGTGCCGCGGGCGAAAACCTTGTGGCATTTGAGCAAGTCGCGTAACTGCTGCAACAATTGGATCAATGGATGCTCGCGCAGATCCAATGGCGCAGATTCAGGTTGTTGCTTTTCGATTTCTGCGGGATCGAAATACTTGTCGATGTACTCGCCAAGCGCGCCCGCAATGTCGTCATCGGATTCCAGCGCAGCCGCGATCTTCAGCAATCGCGTGCGTAAGGCGCTATCAGTGCGTTTGAACAATTCTCTCTGTCCGAGTCGGCGAAGTTCGGCAATGTTTTCCTCGTGGCGCAGTTCGCCGATCTGCCGATCCATTTGCGCCAAGCCATCGGCTGCAATCATCAACGCATCGCCGGTGAGCAATCCGCCAAGATCACGCAGCAACCCTTCGGGACCGCCGGCCAACACGGCGGCTGCTTCGCGCGGATCGACGGTTCCGGACAGATAGCGCCGGCGCCAGAAATCCTCGACGCACTCGCGCAGCAATGCCTTCTCATCAAGCAGCTTGTCAGCAGTGAACGTCGCGCCGCTTTCCAGGGGATGGTCGCGCTGGATGCGTTGGCACACGGAATGAAAGGTGGCGATCGGCGCACGATCGAAATCAATGCGCGCGATCTGGATACGGCGCAGCGTCGGCGCGATATCAGTGGAAAAATTCGTATCGAGCCACGCCGCAAGGCAATTTCCGTCAACTACCCTCGATTCGCGCGCGCTACCGTCAAGCCATTGTTCGGCTTCCACCAGCCGCCGGCGCAGGCGTTCGCGCAGTTCCTGCGCGGCAGCGTCGGTGAACGTCGTCACCAGAATCTGTTCCACACGAAGACCGCGTTCGAGCAACAGGCGCAGATAAATCAGGCCGATGTTGAAAGTCTTGCCTGTTCCGGCACTGGCTTCGATCAGCACGCGGCCATCCAGCGGCATGCGCTGCCACTCGAGCGGCGGCAATGTCGGAATCGGCGCAACCGTCATGCCCGGGATTTCCGTGCGACCAACGCAGCGTTCTGCAGCAGCACGCGACGCTGCGGATCGAGCACCCCGGCCACAAGTTCGGTAGCGGCGATGAAATGTGCGTGTGCCGGCAAATCGCGGTCCAGAAAATCCAGATCGCGGGCGAGCAGGCCAGCGTAGCCGGGCGCGTAGTCGCGTTCGCCAATGCCGGCGAAGTCACCACCCTGCCACGCGTTACGCGCCGCTACGTCGCGTTTATCCGCATCGGCCGTCGCCCATTCCCAGGCGGTTTTCGGGAAATAGAGCGCGGGCTGCATGTGCGCTGCCTGACTGGCGCGAATGAGACGGCGCAGGCCTTCGCGCAATTGCTCATCGCTCTGGACAAGAATCGATTCAAGCAGCACGGGCGACGACGCTGCTCCAGTGGATTTTTGCGCATTTTCCACAAAGCACGCCGATACGCTTGCGCCCATTGCCAGCCGCAACGCGGCCCAATCGATGAAGAACGGCAGCAGTTCACGGAACTCGGCGCTGCCGCCGGGTTTGGCGTCGAACAGGCGCAGGCTGCCATCGGCGATGCGGAAAACGCGCTCGACGACGCCAGTCAGGCGCAGACTATCGCCTAGATCCAGATCAATCGGCTGCGCGGCCCGCTCTGGCCGCTCGCCGAGCGCTACGCGCGCCGCGCCAAGCGCCGCGAGCGCGTCCTCTCGCGCCTGCGTGTAGGCCCGGTTGCCCGCTGCACCTGCCGCCAATGTGCCCGACAGCGATAGCCAGTCCGGCGGCGTTGATGGCAAGCTTGATGCGCCAGCGGCGAGCGCATCGAACAGCAGTCGACGATCAATGCGTTCGCGCCGATCAGGTTTGGATTCCAGCGGCTCGCGGTCGGACCAGCTGTCGTCATCGAGCGCAGCCAGACTTACGCCGGCGCTATCCAACAACACGTTACGCGCCGGATCGCGCCAGTAGTGCTTGAGAGCAGTGAGGGAGACGTCGCCACCGGCTTCGTTCGCCGTGGGCGTGTTCGCCGTATCGAGGAAATTCTCGATGCGCCGCGCACCCGCAGCAGCCAGATCGGCGAAGGTAGCAGCGTAGCTGAACAGCCGCGGATCGTGACGCGATGTTCCGTCTGCAGCGACGTCATTGTCGCGACGATAGTAGCGTGCGTCGAACGGTTGCAGCGGATGATGCAGCAGCCACGGCCGTGGTGCGTCATCGTTCGCTTGCAGCCCATGCTGCGTGTCGAGAAATTGCAGCAATTCGGCCAGCGGCGATGCCGGATTACGCGGCTTGGCGTCGCGCACGCCCTCGCCGACGTAGCTGATGTGCAGGTGGTCGCGTGCGGACATCAGCGCTTCGAGAAACAGATAGCGATCTTCGCTGCGCGCATCGCGGTCGCCGCGTCGCGGCTCGGTGAGCATGCGATTCAAGCCGGCGTCGCCGCTCGCGCGTGGAAATTCGCCTTCGTTCATGCCGATCAGACACACGATGCGGAACGGAATCGAGCGTTGCGGCACCAGACCGCAGAAAGTAACGCCACCAAGCAAGAAGGGTTGGCGCTCTGAAACACCGTCGAGTGCATCGCGCAGGGCATCGCGCACTACGCTCCACGGCAGCATCGTCTCGCGCCCCGCAGCGTCGGCCTGCGTGGCGAAATCGGCGACGAGGCGACGCAAGGTATCGAGTGCGGATTGCTCGTCGTCGTCGCGCGGATCGGCCTGAAACATCACGTCGATGAGATCCAGCAGCCAGTCGCTCCACGCGGCGAGCGGTCGCGGCATGGCAAAGCCTTCGCGTGCGCGGCGCAGTTGGCCGAGCAGGTGATCGAGCTGACCGAGCGCTTCCACCGCGCTGCCGGCGATGCCTTGCAGTGGCAGGATGCCGTCGCACAGCTCGGTGGTTTCACCGACAAGCAAGCCCGCATACATCCGGTCGAAGCCGAATTGCCAGGAGTTCGCCGCGATCGGCGCCGCGCCAGCCTGCACCTTCATGTCGGCGTCCAGGCCCCACGCAATCCGCGCCCGTCGCAGCCAGCGCTCCAGAGTTTCGCGGCTATCGGCATCGATGCCGAATCGCCGCGCCACCGCCGGCACGTCGAGAAAATCCAGTACTTCGCTTACCAGGAAGCGACTCTCGGCCAGATCCAGCATGCGTAGAAACGCGTCCATCAGCGGATGCGTGCGCGCCAGGCCCACGTCGGCCAGGTGCCAGGGAAGATGTGCGGGATTTAATTCGTAGCGCGCCGCCGCGCCGAAAACCGCTGGTAAGTACGGCGCATAGGCGGTGATGTTGGGCGCCATCACTACGATGTCGCGGTGCTGCAGATTGGCATCGTCGGCAAGCGCGCGCAGCAGCGCATCCTTTAGCGCCTCCAGCTCGCGCAGGCGCGTGTGGCAGGCATGCACGCGCAGGCTGGCGTCACTGCGCAGCATGAGCAGCGATTCATGGAATTTTTCCGCATTTTCCACATTTGCCAGAACGCTAGCGCCAACGAGATCTGGCTGGCAACAGCGAATGCTCGATTGCAGGTGCGCCAGCAGCGATTGCGCATCCGCCAGCGGTTCGGCCTCGTCCAGCGGATCGCGCTCGATGCTCGCATCACGATCATCCAGTTCGATGCAAAAATCCTGCGCCATGCGCCCCAGCGACACCAGCAGCGGATGGCCGATCTCGTAGTACAACGCCTCCGCATCCCCCTGCATCTTCAACAGCGCGCGGCGCGAGCGCAGATCGGCCCAATACTCGCGGCAGGGATCGGGAAAGTACAGATGTACACAACGCTGCTGCGCCAGCGCGTGCAGCGCGGCGAGGATATCCGGCGGCAGATGGCTGATGCCGAAAACATGCAGTGGCAAGGTTTCGCCATCGCCCTGGGCTGCCAGCGCGAGGCACAGGGCCGCATGGCGCTGCGCGCGATGCGGCGCACCGATCGCCGCCTGCACTTTACGCCACAAGGTGGCTTGCCAATGCTCGCCGCGCGCCGAACCGCGCTCCCAGGCCAATATCCAATCCGGCCGGTAGATCAGGTACTGCGTGAACACGCCGGCCAGATGCTCGGCCAGTTGAAAGCGGCGGCGGTCGCCATCGGTACCGGTCAGATACGCGACGAGTTGCGCTGAATCCAACGCCGGCAAAGCGCGGAAAATATGCCAGCGCAGGAATTGCCGCCGATACGGGCCACCGACCAAAGTCGCGTCACCGAGGGTGCTACGTGCCGCGCGCTCAAGCCATTCCCAAGGCAGGATCATGTCGAAATTCGCGGCGATGCCGTGCCCGCCCCTCACCCCGGTACGGCGCGCAAAGTCGCCCAGCAACCAGCGCCGCA
>JANXVS010000257.1 GCA_025351555.1 Pseudomonadota bacterium
GTTCCTTCCTCCCGAATCTTGGCGATGGTCTCTCGGTCAATGGGCTCTTGGGACAAACAGGGAAGCGTGCAGGTCAGCAATACCGCGATGAAAAAATGTTTCATAGTGGACTCCACGGCATTATAGACCGCGTAGCCATGGTTTCAAGACGAGACTGCAATCCCATCCTCTCAATCCGCCAGCCCCGTTCTTCGGGCAAGTAACCCAGACTCTGGTCGCTGTCGGTGCGGATCGCGATTGCGCCGGCCGGTGCACGGCCTTCACGCAATTGGCAATGCACAGCCCAAATTTGGGTCAGGCCATGGATATCACTGTTTTCCCGCTGGGTAAAACGATAGGGATTGCACAGCGCAAACAGCAAGGCATGGATGTAGGCTGTTCGCACGCTGATCTGCGCGCCACCGCACAGCGGGTCGCTCGACGTCTTGTCGTCGGCCTGCACGGCCACCGCAAAACCGAACAGATCATGCAGGTTTTGCCAAGCGCCGACGGGCGGCGCGTGGTAGAGCAGATAGGCCTGATAAAGATACGAGCCACGATGCTGGATCGCCCGCGTCAGTGCCAGCGCCGCCGCCTTGCCGCGCAAGAACGGCACCGCGCCGGCCGGCGCGCACAAATCGTAAACCACCGCTGCGTAGCCCAGCGCGAGTTCGTGCTCGAAATCTTGCGCCAATTGTCCCAATTGTCTTTTTTGCGCCGGCAGCGGAAAACTGTCGGCAAGGATCTGCTTGTTCAACGTGGCGACGATCTCGCTGATCGGTTGGCGCAACAGTTCCATCGCGTCCAGCCGCTGCGACGGATCAAGCTTTAGCTGATTCATCTCGCGCAAGGCGCCGATCAGTAACCGTGCGGTGGCGCCAGGATTGGCCAACGGCAGGTGCGTGAGCCACGCGCGCAGGGATTTGGCGTCGGTTGCGAACGAGTTTTTTCCCGGAGCATGACGTTCCGGCAAATCGTGCACCAGACGCTGGAACAACGCGCTCATCGCCCTCCCCTGCTTGCCAGTAAGCTCACAAGTGTACTCTCCTGCCCGCGCGCGGCTGCATCGTTCCACACTCAATCGTGCAACGCCCGCAGCAGCAAACGCCGCAACACACGCTCGTTTATGCCATGCGGCCGATCCAATCCCATCCGGCGCAGCAAGGCTTCCTCGGCGGGCGTCGATTTACCCGGCCACAGCGAAGAAAGCAAGAATGCGGCCAAGCGTGGTTTGCTTACGGAAACGCTTTGCAGGCGCTGCAAAGCTGGCAACAGGGCCAATTCGTCCGCGCTGAAATCCGAGCCAAACGGGAAAGCTGCGAACAGCCCGCGCGCCTGCAACGGCGCCAAAGCCTGCGCAAGGCGTTCCGGAGTATTTTCGCGCCACCGATCAGGAATAGCGAAATCGCGGCGCAGCTTGCCATTGACCTGGGCTTGCACCATCAGCGTGTCCTGGAAGCGCGCATCGGTGATTGCCAGCATGGCCAGGATGCAGTCTTCGTCGGATTTTCCACGCAAATCGGCGCTGCCGTACTCGGTGACAAAAATGTCGCGCAAGTGACGTGGAATCGTCGTGTGGCCGTAGTTCCACAGGATATTCGAATGCGCCTTGCGACCGCTGTCGCGGCTGCTGCGCAACAGCAGGATGGAGCGCCCGCCCTCCAGCGCGTGCGCCATCGCCACGAAGTTGTACTGGCCACCTACACCACTGACGACCTGGCCCGTATCCAGCGCATCGGACACCGCCGCGCCGAGCGCGGTCGCCATCATGCAGGTGTTGAAGAAGCGCGCATCGCGGCGCTGCAACGCATCCAGCGTTTCGTGACCACCATAGAGCTGGTTGATGTCCGCGACGCGCGTCATCGACAGGCCGGCGAAATCCTCGCCCTGCAATCCGCGCAGCCAGGCGTAGAAATCCTTCGAGCCCAGATAGAACGCACCGCGCAGATAGCGGCCGTCGCGTCGGTTCGAGACATCGACGCCATGTCCGTCGGCCAACGCCCGCTCGACGGCAAGGTCGTCGTAGACGCAACGCTTTAGGATACCGGCCTTGGCCAGTTGCATGAAGCCATCCATCACCATTTCGCTGGCGCCGTAGAGTCCGCGTTGAAATGGCGCGACGTCGCCGATGCGCGTTGCCAGCTCGTTGTTGCCGGCATCGAGCGACGTCAGCGCCGCGCGATAGTCGATGTTGCTGCGCTGGCGCAATTGCAGCGCGTACACCAGCGCATCCGACAGCGCACCGATGCCAATCTGCAAGGTGCCGCCATCGCGCACCAGGGTGCTGGCATGCAGGCCGAGCGCAAACTCGACTATATCCACCGGTTCGCGTGGCAGTGCGAACAACATCTGCCGGCACGCGGGATCGTCGAGCACGATGTCGAAGAAATCCGCGCCGACTTCCGCCTCATTGCCGATGAAGGGTAGATCCGGATGCATTACGCCAACGACCAGCGGTCGCGGCGCGCCAGACGCGGCGATGCGATCCAGCAGATCGGCGGTGACATCCGGATTGCAGGCCAAGCTGTAGCGCTTGTGTGCGCCTTCTGTGCGCACCGCGATCAGTTGCGGGATCAGGTTGATGCCGGCACCGACCAGGTCGCGCGCGACATGGGTGTAGTTCATGCTGATGTAGTCGCGCTGCGATTGCGCAACGCCAAGCATCGCGCCCGATTGCAGGTAGAACTCGTGCACGCGAATATTGGCGGGCAACGTACCCGCATGTTGCGCAGCGACGTAGTCCAGATCCGGATAGTCCGCGCCGAAGTGCCGCGCCAGGAATGGATCAAGGAAGCGCCACTCCAGCTCGCTCTTGGCATGCGGGCGCGCCAGTGACAACGCCGTATACAAAGTCATGCGCAATCCGGCATCCGCCGCCACGCGCCGATACAACGCATTGAACAGCACGTTCGGCTTGCCCAGACCCAGCGGCATCGCCACGCGCAGATCGCCGCGCGCGTGATCGAGCATTCGGGCCACGCAGGTTTCGACGTCCTGAACGAAAGCGGTTTGCCGAGTCATTCCAAAATTCCAATTTGCGCGAGGCACATCATCGCAGATCACATGCCGGTTGAATCCGCTGATATCGCACCAGCGTTACGATTTGGCGGTGCACATCGGCTATTATCGGCGTTAGCGGGAGAGTCGGCATGGCTGAGCGTTTCAAGATCGCGATCGTGGGGTCCGGGCCCGGCGGCATTTCCGCCGCAGCGCGTGCGGCCGAACGCGGCGAATCGCACGTGCTGCTCGAGGCCGAGGAGCATCTGTCCAACACGATCTACCGCTATCAGAAGGGCAAGTTCGTGATGGATGAGCCCGGCATCCTGCCACTGCGCTCGCCCGTGCCGTTCAAGGCCGGCAGCCGCGAAACCATCCTCGGCGGCTGGGACGACGCGGCCAAGCAGCTCAAGATCAATGTGCGCTACAAGCACGAGGTCACTTCGATCAAACAAGCCGGCAACGGCTTCGAGATCAAATGCGGCAACGGTCAGACGATCACCTCCGATTTCGTCGTCATGGGCATCGGCCTGCAAGGCAATATCCGCAAATTGGGCTGCCCCGGCGAAGATCTGCCCTTCGTGCAATACCAGCTGGATGACCCGGACGAATACGAGGGCGAAACGATCGCCGTCGTCGGCGCCGGCGATGCCGCGATCGAAAACGCCGTGGCGCTGGCCAAGCAGAACAACGTCATCATCATCAACCGCAAGGACGAATTCGGGCGCGCGAAGAAAGGCAACGAGCAGGCAATCCTGAAGGCGATCGAGGATGGCACCATTGAGTGCTACTACGACTCAGCACCCGAGCGCGTGGATGCGTTAACGGTCGGGCGCAAGAAAGGCCGCATGATTCTCGCCACGAAAAACGGCAAGGCGCAAATCCTGCTCGACCGCGTGATCGCGCGCCTGGGCGCCACCGCACCGCGTGGTTTTGTCGAAGCCTGCGGTGTCGTGTTCCCGAACAAGGATCCGGCCTCGGTGCCGGCGATCAGTTCGCAGTACGAATCCAATGTGAAAGGCCTGTATATCGTCGGTGCGCTTGGCGGCTATCCGCTGATAAAGCAGGCGATGAACCAGGGTTACGAAGTCATCGAATACATCCTCGGCAACAAGGTCGAGCCGGCCGATGAGCCATTGCTCAAGGCGAAGTTCGCCACGATGCCGGGCTTCCGCAGCGTCGACGAAGCGCTGGCGCGGGTGCAGAAAAATGTGCGCCTGCTCGCCCATATCACGCCGTTGCAGCTGCGCGAGTTCATGCTCGATTCGGATATCCGTGCGCCCAAAGCCGGCGAAACGATCTTTTCCCGAAACGATTATACAAATACCTTTTTCTCCATCGTCGAAGGCGAAGTGCAGGTCGTGATCGACGCGGAGAAGAACCAGCGCATCACCCTCAAACGCGGCGAATTCTTCGGCGAGATGAGCCTGATCTCCGGCCGGCGCCGCTCGGCCACTGTGCTGGCCGGGCCAGGCTGCGTGATGATCGAGACGCCGCGACGCTCGATGAATCGCCTGATCAATTCGGTCGAGGCGGTCAAGCGCGAAATCGACCAAGTATTCATCCTGCGCGCGATTCAGTCGCGCTTCGCGCCCGAGGCCAGTGCTGAGCAACTGGCCGACATC
>JANXVS010000353.1 GCA_025351555.1 Pseudomonadota bacterium
GCTGAGGATGCCGATCACCAGCGACGCCACCAGGAACACCGTCAGCATCGCCAGCGTGTGCAGCACGGCGCCCGCATCGACCTGGCCAGTAACGGCGATTCCCGACAGTAGCGCGATCATGCCGATCGCGAGCACATCCTCGACGATCAAAATTGCAAAAACCACTTGGGCGAAATGCTCCCGCTTCAAGCCGAGCTCATCAAGCGCCTTGATCGTGATCGTGGTTGAGGAGATCGACAGCATGGCGCCGAGAAACAGCGCGTCCATCGCACGCCAACCAAAGCCCAGGCCGATTTCGTAGCCGGCCCAGAACATCAGCACGATGCCGGCGAGCGCGGCGATCAGTGCGGTGGCGCCCACCTGGCGCAGGCGGCGCACGGAAAATTCCAGGCCGAGCGAAAACAGCAGGAAGACGATGCCCAGTTCGGCCAGGGTCTGGATTGTGGCTTCGTCGGTGACCAGCGAATAGGGCGGCGTATGCGGGCCGATCAGCACGCCGGCGACGATATAGCCGAGCACCACCGGCTGGCGCAGCAGATGGAACACGACCGTGACCACGCCGGCCGCGAGCATGATGAAGGCCAGATCATGGATGAAGGCAATCGTGTGCATCGTTGCGATTCCGGCAGCAACGCCTGCATGCATGGTGACCGATCCGACGCCTTGGCGCAATCGGGCGCTGGTCCGGCTGCGCCGCCGCCATCGGTCGCTGCTTGACGCGGTTTGCGGTTTCGTGGTGTTATATGGACATCTAAACGTCTATACATCCACTAATTGGAATCACGAAATGCCCGGAAAATCGCCATTCAGGATCGAGCCGCCAGCACGCGCAACCATAAATATTGCGGTGATCGGCGCAAGCGGCAACGTTGGCAGTCGTGTGCTGGGCTTGATCGCTGCCGAACATTCAGGCGTTGGCCTGCGACTGGTCGCAGTGGCAAATTCGCGGGCAGCGCTGATTGCCCGCGAGGGCCTTGCGCCAGCGCAGGCGTGTGCGCGTCTGCTTGCGGCTGCACCGGAGGCCGGTTTTGCGGCAGCGCTGCTGCACCTGCCGCGGCCGCTGATCGTGGTGGATTGCACGGCCAGCGCGCAGATCGCCGCGCACTATCCGCGCTGGCTCGCCGCCGGCATCGACGTGGTCACGCCGAACAAGTTCGGGCCATCGGCAGATCGCCCGCTGGCGCGCGCAATTGCCGCGGCCCAGGCCACTTCCGGTGCGCTGCTGCGCGATTCGACCACGGTCGGCGCGCAGTTGCCGCTGCTGCAAACGCTGCGTGATCTGCATGCGGCCGGCGATCGCGTCGAACGTTTCGAGGCGGTGCTGTCGGGCACGCTGTCGTACGTGCTCGGCAGCGTGCAGCAGGGCGAGGCGCTGTCGGCAGTGGTGCGCGAGGCGTTCGCGCTGGGCTATACCGAACCGCATCCGGCCAGCGATCTGTCCGGGGAGGATGCCGCGCGAAAACTCGTCATCCTGTTGCGCGCGCTGGGCCACGACATCGAGTTCGGCGATGTCGAACGCGTGCCGCTGGTCGATGCGGAGCTACTCGATGAGCCCGATCCCGCGCGCGCGATCGAGCGCCTGCAAGCGATCGATGAAACCTGGCGCGCGCGCGTGGCGATCGCGCAGGCGCGACACGAACGCTGGATTTATCGCGCGAGTTTCGACGGCGCCCGCGCACGCGTGGCGCCCGAGCGCGTGGCGTGCGCGCATTCACTGGCGAACCTGGCGCCGTGCGAGAACGCGCTGATTTTGCACAGTGCCTACTACCACGTCGCTCCACTGCGCATCGCCGGGCCCGGCGCCGGCATCGATCTCACCGCCGCCGGTGTATTCGCCGATCTGCTCGCGGCGGCGTGGCATTATGCGTGGCGTGCCGATTCCGCCGCCGTAGAGGAATTCACTGTCGAGGAATTCGCCGCTGACGAGATCGAAGCCGCCGCATAGTCGCGCGCCAGCAGCGCATATATCGCGCTGTCCTGGATTTCGCCGCCGACATGCCAACGCTCGCGCAGCAGGCCCTCGCGCACGAAACCCAGGCGTTCGAGCAGGCGGATCGATGCGGCGTTGCGTGGATCGCTATCGCCTTCTAACCGATGCAGATCGAGAACGCTGAAGGCATAGTCCAGCGCCAGACGCAGCGCTTCGACCGCATAGCCGTGACCCCAGTAGGCATGGGCGAGCGCATAGCCGATTTCGGCGCGGCGATGCGCCTTCTGGTGTGCAAACAGCGCGCAGCTGCCGATCATCAGGTCGTCGTTGTGCCGGGCAATCGCCCATTGCGCGAACTCGCCGGCACGCACCCCGCGATCCAGTTCCTCGAACAAGGTCTGTGCTTCCTCGATGCGCATCAGGGGTGGCCGGCTCCAGTAGCGCATCACCTTCGGGTCGGAAAATTGCGCATACAGCTGCGGCACATCCGCCGCGCGCAGCATGCGCAATTGCACGCGCGCGCCACCTAGCAGTGGCAGTTCTGCATTCGTCACGATGGCCGTTCCCGTTGCGCTGCGGCTTGCACGATGGCGGCTCGTTGCTGCCTATCGGTTCCGCGCAACGCATATTCCGCCCAGGCCTGCACGGCGAAGCAGAGGGCGCTGAAGGCGAGTACGGAGCACGTGATCGCGTCGGGCAGGCCAGCAAACAGGCGGGGCAGCACATTGCGCATGGCGCCATGCGTGCCACAACTGCCGGCGTGAAGCGCAGGCGCGGCGCGGATACAATGCGCGTTCAAACCTTGCGGAGCTGCCATGTCGATCCTGCGCATGACCCACCTGGAACTTGCCGGCAAGCGCGTGCTGATCCGGGAGGATT
>JANXVS010000543.1 GCA_025351555.1 Pseudomonadota bacterium
CCGACCAGTCGAAATCGATTGCAGTGTTGCGTGACTTGATCGCCGCTTTCTGCGCATAGCTGTAGCGCAATCCCTGCGGCTTGCCTGCGTTCCAGCGGAAAGTGGATTTTTCCACAACGTCCAGGCCGACCAGTGCGGCCATGCCAGCGGTGCCATGGGTCTGGTTGCTGAATTCCCAGGTGCCATCGTTGAGCGCGCGCAACGTCAGGGTCGCATGGCCGAGTTCCTTGCCGTTGCGTAGCACTTGGTAATCGGCATGGAACGGTTGCAGCGGCGCGGTGTCGGCGGCACACGCTATTGCAGTGCATACAAACATTAGCAGCGAAACGAAAACATGGCGAAGGGACATGCGCAACTCCGGGAAATCCACTGGCGCGCAGCTTGCCACGGGCAAGCTGAACCAGTCGTATCGCGAAGCACTATTCAACCGACGTCAACGTCCCGCTCGCGTTCAATTTCAACGGCGCCTGCTGTGTACGTCCATCGAAGGTGATGCCATCGGCTCCGAGCGCGATGCGTCCGCGGGCGATCAAATCGACCGTCGAGATCAGCAACCGATGCTCCTGCGCCAGCAGCCGTGCCGCGAGGGTATCGGCGTTATCGTCGGTGCAGACCGGCATCTCGACTTGTGCGATCACCGGCCCACCGTCGAGTTCGGCAGTCACAAAATGCACGCTGGATCCGTGCACGTTGTCGCCGGCTTCCAGCGCGCGCGCATGCGTATGCAGGCCCGGATATTTGGGTAGCAGGGAAGGGTGGATATTGATTGCCTTTCCGCGCCATTGCCCGATCACCGCGGCGTCAATCACGCGCATATAGCCGGCGAGTACGATCAGGTTGGGCGTAAATTCCGCCGCGCGTGCGAACAGGGCCTGATCGAAACTGATGCGATCCGCATAGTCTCGCGGCGCCAACGCGACCGCGGCGATGCCGGCATTGCGGGCAAGTTCGAGCGCCGGCGCCTTGGCCTTGTCGGACAGCAACGCGCGAATGCGGATCGGTGTCTCGCCGCGCGTTTGTGCAGCGAGCAATGCAGCGAAATTGCTGCCGCGGCCGGAGGCGAGCACGACGATATCGAACATGCGCGGGCGTCGCTCAGGCGATGTGCACGCGCTCGGCGCCTGTCGCCGCAACGACTTCGCCGATCGTCCACGCCACCAACCCGAGCCGCGCCAGCGCGGCGACGGCGGTGTCGGCGGCATCGCGCGCCATGATCACGGTGTAGCCAATGCCGCAGTTGAATGTACGCCACATTTCGCTTTGTGGAACATTGCCTTCGCGTTGCAGCCAATCGAACACGGCAGGCAGTTTCCAGGTCGAACTATCCAGCACGATGCCTAAGGTCTCGGGCACGACGCGGATGATGTTCTCGGTCAGGCCACCGCCGGTGATATGCGCCATGCCGTGAACATCCTGCTGCGCGAGCAATTGCAGGATCGGCTTGACGTAGATCGTGGTCGGTGCGAGCAGCGCATCGGCCAGCGCCACGCCGCCCAGATCCAGATCAAGACCGCCGTTATCGGGTGTGATGCCGGCGCGGGCGAGAATCTTGCGGATCAGTGAATAACCGTTGGAATGCGGTCCCGATGCGGCAATGCCGACAATGGCATCGCCGGCGTGGATTTTTCCGCCATCGATCAAACGGGATTTTTCCACCGCGCCGACGCAGAATCCGGCCAGATCATATTCGCCAGGCGGATACATATCGGGCATCTCGGCAGTTTCGCCACCGATCAGGGCGCAGCCGGCCAGTTCGCAACCGCGTGCGATGCCGCCGATCACGCTCACCGTGGTGTCGACGTCGAGCTTGCCGGTGGCGAAGTAGTCGAGGAAGAACAAGGGTTCGGCGCCCTGTACCAGCACATCGTTGACGCACATGCCGACCAGATCGATGCCGATGCTGTCGTGGCGGTTCAACATTTGCGCCAGCTTCAATTTCGTGCCGACGCCATCCGTGCCGGAGACGAGCACGGGATCTTTGTAACGGCCGGCCAGCTCGAACAGTGCCCCGAAACCGCCCAGACCCGCCATCACTTCTTTGCGGAACGTGCGCGCGACCAGCGGCTTGATGCGCTCAACGACTTCCTCGCCGGCATCAATGTCCACGCCAGCGGCGCGGTAGGTTAGAGCTTCTTTCTCGGCAGCCACGACACCGATTCGCGGGAACTGGGTTGCGCATGATAGACGTTCGCACCGCGATTGGGCAGACTTGGTGGATTCGCCTTCGTTCCAACGGACTATCGTCGTGCTTGCCGCCGCTTTGCGTTGTCTTGCTGCCACCTTGCTTGTTCTGGTTGTGCTGTCGCCGGCGCGCGCCGGCTCAAGCCTGTACTCCGCCCAGGTGCCGGTCAATTCCCAGGCCGAGGCCGAGCGCGCCGAGGCCCTCAAGAGCGCCCTGGCGCAGGTGGTGATCAAACTGGCCGGTGACAGCGCGGTCGTAACCAAGCCGGCGGTGGCCAAGGCGATTGCCAACGCCAGCCGTTACGTACAGCAGTACCAGTACGTGCAGGACCCTGTGACCGATGCCGCCCAGCCGCAAATGCGTCTGAGCCTGATCGCGCAATTTGATCGCAACGCGGTCGATCAGCTGCTGCATGATCTTGGTCTGGTTCATGGCGATACGAATTCCGCGCAGCCTGTGGCGGAAGCGCAGTCGGGCAGCTATCGGGTCTGGGTCAGCGGGGTGAACTCCGCCGAAGACTACGCGCGACTGGTTGGCAGCCTGTCGCGCAACGAACTGGTGCACAGCGTGCAAGCCGAGCAGGCGCGCGGCGACGGTGTGCAGCTCAAGCTCGATGTAACCGGCCCGCTATCGCGTCTGCTGGAATCGCTGACCACCGGCCCGGTGCATGTGCTCAACGCCCAGCCGCCGGTGGAAGGCGTGGACGCACTCTTGGGGATGCAGCCGTGATTTACGTCCCTGCGAAATGCGAAGCAAGGTGAATTCGAGGGATCTGCCAGAGCAATCCACCTCGCCGTTGCGGCATCTGCCGAACGCGCTGACGGTGTTGCGCATGCTGCTGGTCGTACCGCTGTCGTGGATGATCCGTGAGGCGCATTTCAATGCGGCGGTGCTGGTTGCCGCAGGAGCAGGTTTGAGCGACGCGCTGGATGGCTGGCTGGCCAAACGCTACGGCTGGCAGAGTTGGCTTGGTGGTGTGCTCGATCCGATCGCCGACAAACTGATGCTGATGGCGTGCTTCGTGTCGCTGGGTATGATCGATGCGCATCCGCTGTGGTTGACCTGGCTGGTCGTTGGCCGCGATGTGGTCATCGTACTTGGCGCGGTCATCTATCATAACTTCGTCGGTCGCATCAGCGCGCAGCCCACCTTGTTATCGAAATTCACCACGTGTATACAAATTGCCTACGTGCTTGCGCAGCTGGTGCATTTGAGTTCATGGGTTCAGTTGCCGCCGGCACTGTTGACCGGTCTCATCTGGTTGACCGCGGTATGCACGCTGGCCAGCGGTGCGCAATATGTTGTCATATGGTCGGGCAAGGCCGCGCGCCAGTCGCGCCGCTCGGGGGAAATTCCATGACGTCGCAGGTCGCACTGCGCTGGCAGATGCTGGTACTCGTGCTGGTGATCGCCGGCGTGCTCTGGTTGCTTGCGCCAGTGCTGACGCCGTTCGCGGCCGCCGCGATGTTCGCCTACCTGTTCGATCCGCTGACCAATTGGTTGCAACGACATCGCATCGGCCGCAGCCTGGCGGTGACGATCGTGTTCCTCGGCCTCAACCTGCTTCTGATCATCGTCCTGCTGTTGCTGCTGCCGTACCTGCAGCGCCAGATCGCGGCGTTCTTCGCGCACCTGCCACAGTGGATCGACTGGTTCCGTGATGTCGCTGTGCCATGGCTCAACGACAAATTCAAACTGGAACTGGAATTGCCGGACACCGGGCAGCTTGCCGGTATCGTGCAGGAACACTGGAAGGAAGCCGGTGGTGCGGCTGCCAGCGTCGTCTCCCAGGTATCCAAATCCGGTATCGCCGTAATCGGCTGGGTTACGCGCCTGATCGTGGTTCCCGTGGCGTTTTTCTATCTGTTGCGCGACTGGCATGTGATCATCGCGCATATCCATGATCTGCTGCCGCGTTCGGTCGAGCCGACCGTGGTGCGCCTGGCGCGCGAATCGGACGATACCTTGAGCGGTTTCGTGCGCGGTCAGTTGTCGGTGATGATCGTGCTCGGCACACTGTATGCGATCAGCCTGTCGGTGGTGGTGCGCCTGGATGTCGGTCCGCTGATTGGCATCATTGCCGGACTCATCAGTTTTGTGCCGTACCTAGGCAGCGTCACCGGCGTGTTGATGGGTGTGATCGCGGCACTCGTGCAATATCACGACGGGCTGCATGTGATCATGGTGCTGGCCGTGTTCGTGATCGGCAACCTGCTTGAGGGCTATGTGCTGGTGCCGCGCCTGGTCGGCGAGAAAATCGGCCTGCACCCGCTCGCGGTGATCTTCGCGATCCTCGTCGGCGGCGAGCTGTTTGGTTTTCTCGGCGTGCTGCTGGCACTGCCGATCGCCTCGGTGGTGATGGTGCTGCTGCGCTATGCGCACGAACGATACCGTGGCAGCGGGCTGTATCGCAGCGGCCGCGAAAGCGCGATCGTCATGCCCGGTACGGCGCAGGAACCGGCAGTTGTCACGCTCGTGGAAAAGCCCGATTCGCCCGCGTCAGGCGGCGCATGAACGTACAGATTCCTCTTGCGCTGCGCTGGCCCGCACAGCAGCGTTTCGACACGTATGTGGCCGGCGACAACGCCGCGGCGATGACGTTGGTAGAACGTGCAGCTGAAGGAACCGACTCGGCCTGGGTGTTTGCGAGCGGGTCCGCCGGCTGTGGCAAGACCCATCTGCTGATCGCTGCCTGCGCCGCCGCCAGCGCGCAGGGGCGCAGCGCGCAATACCTGTCACTGGCGAAATTGCCGGACGATCGCGCGCAAGCCATTCGTTCGTTGGGCGGCAGCGATCTGCTCGCACTCGATGACGTCGGCGCGATCGCCGGCAATCGCGATGCGGAGCATGCATTGTTCGACTTGTACAATCGCAGTAAAGCGGAAAAGTCCACCTTGTTGTTTGCCGCTGCCGCAGCGCCGGCGCAACTCGGCATCACGCTGCCCGATCTGGTTTCGCGTTTGTCCAGTTGCACGCAGGCGACGCTGAAACCGCTGGACGATGCCGCGCGCCGCGAAGCCCTGCGCCAGCGCGCGCAAGCGCGGGGACTCGTGCTCGATGAGGTCGTGCTGGATTGGCTATTCGCGCGCACCCAGCGCGATCTGGGCAGCCTCACCGCGTTGATCGAACGCCTGGATCGCGAATCGCTGGCGGCGAAAAGACGTATTACCGTGCCGTTTTTGCGCCAGCTACTCGGTGGTGAGTCGTAACGTCGGGCGGTCCAGTTCCGCCAGCCGTTGCGGCGTGCCGATGTCGCTCCAGGTGCCGCGATGATGTTCGCCACTGACCTGTCCCGCGCGCATCGCCGCGCGCAGGATCGGAATGGTGCTGAATTTGCCAGGTGCGCGCCCAGACAGTAACTCGGGGCGATAAACGCCGATGCCGGCAAAGGTCAAGCGAGGTTGCACCTCGTCATGCAACATTCCATCGCGGAGCACGAAGTCTCCATATGGATGATGCGCCGGATTGTCCACTACGACCAGATGCGCGAGTCCTGGTGAATTTTGCGGCAATGTGGAAAAATCAAAATCCGTCCAGATATCGCCGTTGACCGCGATAAATGGTGCCGCCCCGAGCAGCGGCAACGCCTTGAGCATGCCGCCTCCGGTTTCCAGCGCTTGCGGGCCTTCGTAGCTGTAGTGAATGCGCAGGCTCCAGTTCGAGCCGTCGCCGAGCGCCACCAGGAATTGTTCGGCCAGGTGCGAGGTATTGATTACCACTTCGCGCACACCCGCGGCGCTAAGTTTTTCCAGATGCCAGACGATCAGCGGCTTGCCGCCGACGTCGAGCAGGGGTTTCGGCGTCGCATCGGTCAGCGGGCGCATACGCTCGCCACGACCGGCGGCGAAGATCAGGGCGCGTTCGATCATGGCGTTGCGACCGCGGCATCTTCGCGCGGATGAGTGATATTTCGACCGGCGACGGCGCGCTCCAGCAGCGCAGCGAATTCCGCGAATTCCGAGTATGCCCGCGCGACGCTCAACGCGTAGCGCAGCGTCAGTGGCAGATCGGCCAGATATCCGACCTTGCCGTCGCGATACCACAACCGGCAGAAAATCCCGAGCACCTTCAGATGTCGTTGCAATCCTATCAAATCAAACCAGCGGCGAAATTGCGCAGAGTCGGCGTCGGTTACCCCAGTGGAGATGAGACGTTGACGGTACTGTTCGACCCACGCATCGACACGCGCGCTGGGCCATTCGATGTAACAATCGCGCAGCAGTGAGACCAGATCGTAGGTGATCGGCCCGATCACGGCATCCTGGAAATCAATGACGCCTGGATTGTTCTCCGGCACGATCATCAGATTGCGGCTGTGATAATCGCGATGCACAAAGCGCTGCGGCTGCTCCAGCGCTGCGTTCGCCAGATGTGTGAAGGTGGCTTCGATGATGTCCCATTCTTCGCAATTCGGCACGAAGCCGAGATGGCGCGTGAGAAACCACTCGGGTAGCAATTCCATTTCCGCGACCAGGCGCGCGCGATCATAGTCGGGCAAGCCGCGCGCATCGACGCCGGTCTGCATGTGCAGCAGCGCGTCGAACGCGTCGGCGTAAAGCTTATCGACGCGGGACGCATCGACGTTTGCTGCATTCAATTCCGGCAAATAGGTGCGGGTGCCGAGGTCGACGAGCAGCAGGAAGCCCTGATCGCGATCCTCGGCCAGCACGTCCGGCGCGTTGACTCCAGCCGCGCGCAGACGCTGATCGATATCGAGCCAGGGCGCGAGGTTTTCCTTGTCCGGCGGCGCATCCATCACAATCCAACTCTGCATGCCGGCGCGCACTCGCCAATAGCTGCGGAAGCTGGCATCGGCCGACGCCGGAGCGAGCATGAAGTTTTGGTCGTCGCCAAGCGTTGCGGCAACAAAGCGGCGCAGGGCTTCGGATCGATCGGTAGCGGAGTGCATGCGGGCGCAGTTTAGCGGCCGCGTCGCGCGCGTGCAGCTGTCTTGAGTTTGACCTGATCCAACCTAAAGAGTACCATTTCGGTACTGAATCATTCAGATAACTACCAATGCTCAGGGTCAGCAAGCTCACCGATTACGCCACCGCCGTGATGACGGTGCTCGCCGACGCCCCTGAGCATGTGCTCAGCGCGCAGGATCTGGCTGAGCGCGCGCGGCTGGAATTGCCGACGGTCAGCAAATTGTTGAAGCAACTCGCGCATGCGGAACTGGTCGAGTCGTTCCGTGGCGTCAACGGCGGCTATCGCCTGGCGCGCGCGCCCGGGCGGATCACCATCGCCGACATCGTGATCGCGATGGAAGGCCCGATCGGCATGACCGAATGTGGCGCGCATGCCGGCCTGTGCGGACACGAATCGCATTGCGGCGTGCGTGTGAACTGGCAGCACATCAATCACGCGATCGCGCAAGCGCTGGCGAGTGTGACCCTGGCCGATATGCAGCGCCCGCCGCCGAAACGTCCGATGGCGATTCTGCTGCACGTTGCGTTGGCGTAAACAAAGACAAACCTGATGAGCACCGTTGAAGCCAGCATCGAAACCGCGCTGAACCGCCGTTATTCGGCCGGTTTCGTCACCGATATCGAAAGCGACAGCTTGCCGCCGGGCTTGAGCGAAGACGTCGTGCGCGCGATTTCGGCGCGCAAGAACGAACCGGAATGGATGACCCAGTGGCGCCTGTCGGCCTATCGCCTCTGGTTGACGATGCAAAGTCCACAATGGGCAAAATTGTACATCGCGCCAATTGATTTCCAGGCGATCAGTTATTTTTCGCAGCCGAAAAACCGGCCGAAGTCGCTCGCCGACGTCGATCCGAAGCTGCTGGAAACCTACGACAAACTCGGCGTGCCGCTGCACGAGCGCGCCCGTCTTGCAGGCGTCGCCGTCGATGCGGTGTTCGATTCGGTTTCCGTAGGCACCACATTCCGCAAGGAATTGGCCGAGGCCGGCGTGATTTTTTGCGCCATGTCGGAAGCGGTGCGCGAGTATCCGGAACTGGTACGCAAGTATCTGGGTTCTGTCGTACCGACTGGCGACAATTATTTCGCCGCGTTGAACTCGGCCGTGTTCTCTGACGGCAGCTTCGTCTTCATCCCGAAGGGCGTGCGTTGCCCGATGGAACTGTCCACGTACTTTCGCATCAATGCGCGCGATACCGGTCAGTTCGAGCGCACTCTGTTGATTGCCGAGGAAGGCGCGAGCGTGTCGTATCTGGAAGGCTGCACCGCGCCGATGCGCGACGAGAACCAGTTGCACGCCGCGGTCGTGGAGCTCGTGGCGCTGGACGACGCCAGCATCAAATATTCCACCGTGCAGAACTGGTATCCGGGTGACGAGAACGGCGTCGGCGGCATCTTCAACTTTGTCACCAAGCGCGGCGACTGCCGTGGCGCGCGCTCAAAGATTTCCTGGACCCAGGTCGAAACCGGCTCGGCGATCACCTGGAAATACCCAAGCTGCATCCTGCGCGGCGACGATTCCAGCGGCGAGTTCAATTCGGTGGCGCTCACCCATCATCGCCAGCAGGCCGATACCGGCACGAAGATGATCCACCTTGGTAAAAATACCAAAAGCAAAATTGTGTCGAAGGGAATTTCCGCCGGTCATGGACAGAATACCTACCGCGGCCTGGTCAAGGTCGAAAAGGGCGCCGAAGGCGCACGCAACCATACGCAATGCGATTCGTTGCTGATCGGCAAGCGTTGCGGGGCGCATACGTTCCCGTATATCGAGGTGAAAAATCCCGATGCGATCGTCGAGCACGAGGCGACTACGTCGAAGATCTCCGACGACCAGATGTTCTACTGTCGTGCGCGCGGTATCGCCGAGGAAGATGCCGTGTCGATGATCGTCGACGGCTTCTGCAAGCAGGTGTTCAGGGAATTGCCGATGGAGTTTGCGGTGGAGGCGAAGAAGTTGCTGGAGGTTTCGCTGGAAGGAGCGGTGGGCTAATGCTGAAAATCGACAACCTCCACGTCCGCGTCGTGGGCAGGGAAATCCTCAAAGGGCTTACGCTCAGCGTGGCCGCGGGCGAAGTGCACGCGATCATGGGGCCGAACGGCGCCGGTAAATCCACGCTCGGCAACATCCTCGCTGGCTGCGAAGGCTATGAAGTCACGCAGGGCACGGTCGAGTATTTCGGCAAGAATCTGCTGGAACTCGAACCGGAGCAGCGCGCGGCCGAGGGCGTGTTTCTCGCCTTCCAGTATCCGGTCGAGATCCCTGGCGTCAACAATACCTACTTCCTCAAAGCGGCGCTGAACGCGCAGCGCAAATACCGCGGCGAGGCTGAGCTGGATTCGATGCAGTTCCTGAAATCAGTACGTGAGAAATTGCGCGTGCTGCACATTTCCGACGAGCTGCTGCATCGCGCGGTCAATGCGGGATTTTCCGGCGGCGAGAAGAAGCGCAACGAGATTTTCCAGATGGCGCTGCTGGAACCCAAGCTCGCGATTCTCGACGAGACGGATTCGGGGCTGGACATCGATGCAATGAAGCTGGTCGCCGATGGCGTCAACGCGATGCGCGATCCCGCGCGCGCCTTCGTCGTGATTACGCACTACCAGCGCCTGCTCGATTACATCGTGCCGGACTTCGTGCACGTGATGGTCGATGGGCGCATTGTCGAGAGCGGTGACAAATCGCTGGCGCTCAGACTCGAAGAACACGGCTACGCCTGGGTCGCTGAACGCCAAGAACCCAATCAGATCCGCGCAGGAGCCGCGTGAGATGGAAGCGGTTGCGCTCGACGAACTGCTGGGAAGTTCTGCGCGCGAGCGCGAGGAATCCTGGCGTTATAGCAAGGCCGCCCTGCGTGCGTTGACGCAACAGAGGTTCGCTGCGGCGGGTTCCGATCTTGCTTTGCCGGCATCCATCCTGGAGCGCATTGACCTGCCACGCACGCGCGGGCGGCGCATCGTCTTCGTCAATGGCCTCTATGCCGAGCGCTACTCTGATGTCTCGGCGATCACCTCCGATGTCGCTATCCGCCACGACTCCGGTCGGCTCACCGTTGTCATTGCCTCTGGTTGTGCGGAGCCGCTGCAGCTTGTCTACGCGAGTGTTCCCGCTGCCGCGACAAGTCTTTGGCAGACAGCGACCACGATCAATGTGCAAAGTGGCCACGCAGAGTTGATCGAGCAGCATATCGGCGCGGATGGCGCTGAGGTACTCGGCGTGCATGACGTACAGGTCACGCTCGGGCCGCAGGCTGAGCTGGATGCGATCTGCTGGTCCGATCTTGCGGACACGGTGTCGCTGCTGCGCCGGGAAATCCTCAG
>JANXVS010000415.1 GCA_025351555.1 Pseudomonadota bacterium
TGGCGCTTCAATCGTCGTTTTCGCTTACGCGAACTTGTGCCGCGATTGCTCCGAGCCATGATTCTCTGTGGCCCTTGCGCAGAGCCGATTCTGCGTCAAACGAGCAATTTTTTAAGCTGAGGAACGAAGCTAATCAGGATAAATTTTTCGATCTGAGCGCCAATTTGGTGTGGCCGGCTCCTCCAAGTGCCTACGTCGCTAGTTATGGACAGAGTTTTCAGAGCCAGCTGAACTGCACTTCCGGACATCAGATTTGTCTTGGGGCGCAATCAGGCTCGTATTCCTGGGGAGTAGGATTGAACGGCACAGGCAGTTGCACTGTCAGCGGCACGTGTGGGCAAGGGCCGTACAGCAACAACCTCACCTGTGGCAGCTCGGGTGGAACGTCTTATTACGCCAACTGGAGTTGCGGCAGTAGCAGCCAGTGCGCCAGTGTGATGGGAGGGTACGCGGGCTCTAAGGGGCCGTTCTGCTCCTCTGCCGCCTGCCAGGCCTGGGGCAACCAGATCCCAGGCGGCTATTCGTGCTCCACGAATCCGACCTATACGCCTGATCCGGGGGGCAGTCAGTGCTACAACTATCCTTAGGCTTCCAACCCGGAAGTAGTCAATCGAGGTTGTCAATCAGCCGCGCCCGACCCAGCTTGGCGGCAATCAGGGCGATCAGGCCTGCGCGTTCGTTCTTCTCGGGCTCGGTCAAATCGGTCTTGCGTCGCAGGACCGCGTAGTCCAGCACAAGCCCTGCCTGTTCGAGCACCCGGTGCGCGTCGGCTTCGACCGCCGCGTGCGCTTGCCCTGCATGCAACGCATCACGCATGCCACACAGCGTGCTATAGATGATGCCCGCGCGTTCGCGCTCATCGCTGCTCAGATACTGATTGCGCGAACTCATCGCCAGGCCGTTGGCTTCGCGCAAAGTCGCTGCCGGCAAGATTTCTATTGGCAGCCGCAGATCGCGGGTCAAGCGCTGGATCACCAGCAGCTGCTGATAATCCTTCTGACCGAACACGGCAATATCCGGCTGCACCAGATTGAACAGCTTGGCTACCACAGTCGCCACGCCGGCAAAGTGTCCAGGCCGCAACGCGCCTTCGAGCACGTCGCTGATGCCGGGAACCTCGATCCGCACGCTTGCGTCCGGGCCGAATGGGTAAATCGCATCGACCGGCGGCGCAAACAGCAGATCGCAACCGTGAGCCGATAGCCCTGCCTGATCTTGTTCCAGCGTGCGCGGGTAACTGGCGAAATCCTCGCGCGGGCCGAACTGGGTCGGATTGACGAATACGCTGGCAACGACATGATCCGCGTGCATACGCGCGATCGAGATCAGGGAAAAGTGTCCATTGTGCAAATTTCCCATTGTTGGCACGAAGCCGATGCGCTTGCCGGCGCGACGCCACGCGCCAACGCGCGCGCGCAAGTCCTCGACGCTGGAAACGGTATCCATATCAGGAATGATCCATGCTCAGAACGAATGCTCAGCCGCAGGGAACTGTCCATCGCGCACGGCCTTGACGTAGGCGCGGATCGCTTCGAGCACCGAGCCTTGGTTGCTGAGGAAATCCTTGCTGAAGCGCGGACGCTTGCCGGGGGTGATGCCGAGCATGTCGTAGATCACCAGCACCTGGCCGTCGCAATCCACGCCGGCGCCGATGCCGATGGTCGGGATCGCAAGTTCCGCGCTGATGCGCTTGGCGAGTGCTGCAGGTACGCATTCGAGCACGAGCAGATCGGCACCGGCCTGTTCAACCGCTTTCGCGTCAGCAAGCAATTGCTCTGCCGCCACCTTGGTCTTGCCCTGCACGCGATAGCCGCCGAGCTTGTGCACCGATTGCGGCGTCAGACCCAGATGTGCGCACACCGGCACGCTGCGCCGCGCCAACGCATGGATGACATCGAGTACCCAATCGGCACCTTCAAGCTTGACCATCGCCGCGCCGCCATCGGCCATCAGGCGCGCGGACGACGCCAGCGCAGTGTCGGCATCGCGGAAACTCATGAAGGGCAGGTCGGCGATCAATAATGCACGAGTGAGTCCGCGCGCCACGGCGGCAGTGTGATAGACCATGTCGTCGACGCTGACCGGCAGGGTGCTGGTGCGCCCCTGCACGACCATGCCGAGTGAATCGCCGACCAGCACCACGTCGACACCCGCCGCGTCGCATTGTGCGGCAAAACTGGCGTCATACGCGGTGAGGCTGACGATCTTTTCGCCGCGGGATTTCATTTCGTGCAGGCGCGGCACCGTCACTGTGACGCTGGCGGTGGCAGACTTGGCGTTGGCGTACATCAGTGGCTCCTGCGGCAGGCGCGCATTATGCCGTGCAAAGTGGATCGATTGCCCAACAAGTGGAAGTGTCCAGTCGCGTAAGCAGTGCATTGGCGCGACCCAGACCGGGAATCTGAAGCTCAGGCGCGATTTCGTACAAGGGCATCAGCACGAAGACGCGTTCGTGCAGATGCGGATGCGGCAAGTGCAGGCCGGGCTCGTCCAGCACCACATCGCCGTAGAGGAGAATGTCCAGATCTAGCACGCGTGGCCCCCAGCGCGTGGTGTCGCGCTCGCGGCCAGCTTTGCGTTCGATCGTCAGCAATGCGTCGAGCAGGATATGCGGCGTCAGCGTGGTATCCAGCTGCGCGACGGCATTGACGAACTCGGGTTGATCGGCCCTGCCCCAGGGCGCGGAGCGATACAGGCGCGAACGCCGCAAGAGGCGCGTTTCTGCCAAACCGCCAAGCGCGCGCAATCCGCCTTCGACCTGGGCCCGCGGATCGGCCAGATTGCTGCCGAGACCGATGTATATACTGGTCATTGTATATTTTGCGCGTTATTCCACATGTGCCGCTGGCGCCGGCTTGCCGCGACGGCGGCGGCGCGCGCGTTTCTTTGGTGCCGCGACGTCGGCAAGCGGCGCAGCTTCGTCGGTTTCCACGCCCGCGGCAAGCTGCTCGGCCAGCGCATCGTGTGGCGTTTCTTGTGCCTGCGTCCACCATAAGCCAAGCTCGGCCATCGCCGGGCTTTCGACTGCGCGCAGCAGCAGAAAATCATAAGCGGCGCGAAACCGCGGATGCGCCATCAGCCGGAACACCCGCTTTTTCAGGCGCTGTTCGAAGCGCGGTTGCAGCGTCCACATCTCCTGCATGATCATGCCGAAGCGGCGTGGAATGGCGACATGTTTGGCCTGTTCGGCGATGACGTGATGGCTCACCCGCAGCCATGCCAGGTTGACGTCGGTGCCGCGCGCCACTTCACGCTCGACCTGCGCGCGCACGGCACCCCAGAGCAAGATGGCGAACAGGAAGGCCGGCGTAACCGACTTGCCCTGGGCAATGCGCGCGTCGGTACCGGCAAGACCGGCTTCGATGAGGGCCCGATACTGATCGCCACCCCGAAACGCTAGCGCGCGCGCCGTCAGCGGAAAGACGTCGGCGAGCAACCCGGATTGCTCCAGCGCACGGAAACTGACGAGGCCGTTGCCGGCAAGAAGCATCTTCAGCGATTCATCGAACAAGCGCGCCGGCGGCGCATTCAACAGCAACTCGCCAAGGTCCGCGAACGGTGCACGCGCTTCTGGCGCAATCGCAAAATCAAGCTTCGCTGCCAGCCGCACGGCGCGCAGCATGCGTACCGGATCCTCGCGATAGCGTTGCACGGGATCGCCAATCAAACGCAACACGCGCGCATCCAGATCTTCATAACCGCCGACGTAATCGCGCACGCTGAAATCGGCGATGTCGTAGTACAACGCATTCACGGTGAAATCGCGGCGGATCGCGTCTTCTTCAATCGTGCCGTAGACGTTGTCGCGCAGGATGCGGCCGTCGACGACGTGGCGATCGCCGCTGCCATCATCGCTGCTGCCGCGGAAAGTGGCGACTTCGACGATCTCCTGGCCGAACACCACATGCGCCAGGCGAAACCGGCGCCCGATCAGGCGGCAGTTGCGAAACAGGCGCTTGACGTCCTCCGGCGTGGCGTCGGTGGCGATGTCGAAATCTTTGGGATGCCCGCCGAGCAGCAGGTCACGCACTGCGCCACCGACCAGATGCGCGGCGTAGCCGGCCTCGTTCAGGCGATACAGCACGCGCAGCGCGCCGCTGGAAATATCCTTGCGCGAAATGCGGTGCTGATCGCGCGGGATGACACGCAACTTCACCGCAACTGCGGTGGGGCTTGAGTTCGGTACAGCTTCGTTCATTCCATGTCGTCGATTGAAGATCAGACTGCTGCGGGGAGCGTTGCGGGAATTGTCCCACGCCGCGAAATCGCTATACTAGCGCCCGTTTGTGGGTTTCCCAATCAGCGCTCCCTTCGTCTAGTGGCCCAGGACACCGCCCTCTCAAGGCGGGAACACGAGTTCGAACCTCGTAGGGAGC
>JANXVS010000444.1 GCA_025351555.1 Pseudomonadota bacterium
GCCAGACGCGCGCTCTTTTCCGAAACGTGCGGCGCACGCAGCACGCTGAACAAACGCTCGTTCTTGATGTGCTCGCTCATGCCAGCCACTCCTCGATCTTCTTGACCGAATCAACGGTCATGATTACGTGCTGCGCATCGACCAGGCTGACCGGATCCATCGCAGCGACATCGACCACCGCCACATACGGCAGGTTGCGCGCAGACAGGAACAGGTTCTGATCCACATTCTCGGTAACGATCAGCAAGCGCCCGCCGGTGTAATCGACGAGCTTGGCGATCAAATCCTTGGTGCTGGGCTTGTCGACTGCGAACGCCTCGACCACTTTCAGGCGCCCCTGACGATTCAATTCCGACAGGATCGTCTGGATCGCACCGCGATACATTTTCTTGTTGACCTTCTGCGAAAAGTCGCGCGGACGCGCGGCAAACGCACGGCCACCGCCGACGAAGATCGGGGCGCGGTAATCGCCGTGACGCGCGCCGCCGCCCTTCTGCGCCTTGAACTTTTTGGTCGTGCCGGACATATCCGAACGCGACTTCTGTGCCTTGGTGCCGGCGCGGCCCGCGTTGCGATACGCAACCACGACCTGATGCACCAGCCCTTCGGAATATTTGCGATCGAATACCGTGTCGGAGACCGACAGGGGTTTCTTCGCACCTACGATTTGCAGTTCCATGGTCATATCCTCACGATCGTCCCTGATCGAAAAAACCGGTCATCCTGACCGGACTTTTCAAAAAAGACATCAACCCTTCGACGCCGGACGGATGATGACGTTGCCGCCAGGCGCACCAGGTACCGCTCCGCGAATCGCGATCAGATGACGCTCGGCGTCGATCTTCACGACCTGCAGGTTCATCGTCGACTGGCGCACGTTGCCCATGTGGCCGGCCATTTTCTTGCCGGGGAACACGCGGCCCGGCGTCTGACGCTGACCGATCGAGCCCGGTGAGCGATGCGACAGCGAGTTGCCGTGCGTCGCGTCACCCATGCTGAAGTTCCAGCGCTTGATCGTGCCCTGGAAGCCTTTGCCCTTGGTGATACCGGCGACATCGACGATCTGGCCTTCCTTGAACACGTCGTCGGCTTTGAGTTCACCGCCGATGGTGTAATTGCCAAGATCCTTGGCGTCGACACGGAATTCCCACAAGCCACGACCGGCTTCAACCTTGGCCTTGGCAAAGTGTCCCGCCTTCGGCTTGTTGACCAGTGCCGCACGCTTCGTACCCGCCGTCACCTGCACCGCGCTGTAACCGTCGGTCTCGACCGTCTTCAGCTGCGTGATGCGGTTCGGCGTCGCCTCGATCAGCGTGACCGGAATCGATTCACCGGCCTCGGTGAAGATTCGCGTCATGCCGCATTTTTTTCCAACCAGACCAATGCTCATCTTCGTAGCCTCAGTACAACTTGATCTGCACGTCCACGCCGGCGGCGAGGTCGAGCTTCATCAACGCGTCCACGGTCTTGTCATTGGGATCGACAATATCCAGAACGCGCTTGTGCGTGCGTGTCTCGTACTGGTCGCGCGCGTCCTTGTCGGCGTGCGGCGATACCAGAATCGTGTAACGCTCAATCTTGGTCGGCAGCGGAATCGGGCCGCGTACCTGAGCGCCCGTGCGCTTGGCCGTCTCGACGATCTCGCTCGCAGAACGATCAATCAAGCGATGATCGTACGCCTTGAGCCGAATCCGAATCTTCTGCTCTGCCATTGCCGTATACCTTTATAAAAAGAACATTTCCAAAAGCGCGTCGCGTTCCGGCGCACCCGTTATTTATGCGCTCATCCCTGATCGCGGGAATCAAAAACCGGCCATCCTGGCCGGACTGTTCAAATTACTTGACAATTTTCGCCACCACGCCGGCGCCCACCGTGCGGCCGCCTTCGCGAATCGCGAAGCGCAGCCCTTCTTCCATCGCGATCGGGTGAATCAAGCTCACCACCATCTTGACGTTGTCGCCCGGCATGACCATCTCCACGCCTTCCGGCAACTCGCATGATCCGGTCACGTCGGTCGTACGGAAATAAAACTGCGGACGGTAGCCCTTGAAGAACGGCGTGTGACGACCGCCTTCTTCCTTGGACAGGACATACACTTCCGATTCAAAGTCGGTGTGCGGGGTGATGGATCCCGGCTTGCACAGCACCTGGCCGCGCTCCACGTCGTCGCGCTTGGTGCCGCGTAGCAGGATACCCGTGTTGTCGCCGGCTCTTCCTTCGTCCAGCAGCTTGCGGAACATCTCCACGCCCGTGCACGTCGTCTTCGTCGTCGGCCGGATGCCCACGATCTCGATTTCGTCGCCCACCTTGACGATGCCGCGCTCGATACGTCCGGTCACCACCGTGCCGCGGCCGGAAATGGAGAACACGTCTTCCACCGGCATCAGAAAGGGTTTATCCAGCACACGCACCGGCTCCGGAATAAACGTATCCAGCGCTTCCACCAGCTTGACGATGCTGGGAATGCCCATCTCGCTCTGATCGCCTTCCAACGCCTTCAGCGCCGAGCCCTTGATGATCGGGGTCTTGTCGCCCGGGAAGTCGTACTTGGTCAACAGGTCACGCACTTCCATGTCGACCAGCTCGAGCAATTCGGCGTCGTCGACCATGTCGCACTTGTTCATGTACACCACCACGTACGGCACGCCGACTTGGCGAGCCAAGAGGATGTGCTCGCGCGTCTGCGGCATCGGGCCGTCGGCAGCCGAACACACCAGGATCGCGCCGTCCATCTGCGCGGCTCCCGTGATCATGTTCTTCACGTAGTCGGCATGGCCCGGGCAATCCACGTGCGCGTAGTGACGGTTCGGGCTCTCATATTCCACGTGTGCCGTGGAAATCGTGATCCCGCGCGCCTTTTCTTCCGGCGCCGCGTCAATCTGGTCATAGGCCTTGAACTCGCCACCGAAACGTTCTGCACCGACCTTGGTCAGCGCCGCCGTCAGCGTCGTCTTGCCGTGATCCACGTGGCCTATCGTGCCTACGTTTACATGCGGCTTGGTGCGCTCGAATTTTCCC
>JANXVS010000469.1 GCA_025351555.1 Pseudomonadota bacterium
CGACGGCGTCATCCGCAAGGCGGCCGCGAATCGTCACCGTGCCGCCATCGGTTAGCTGCTGGATGCCGTGATATACCGCGTTCTCGACCAGCGGTTGCAGCAATAACGCGGGCAACGGCATATCGATGGGCAGCGCGGCCACGTCCATCTCCACATGCAAGCGTTCACCCAATCGCAGCTTCTCGATATCCAGATAGCGCCGCACCAGATCGAGTTCTTCACCCAGCGTACTGTGCGCATCGTTGCCGAGCGCGGCGCGGAACAGGTCGGACAGATTCTCGACCGCGCGTTCGGCATCCTGCGGCCTGGTCGGGATCAGGCTCGCGATCGTGTTCATGCTGTTGAACAGGAAATGCGGCCGGATGCGCGCCTGCAGCGCCTCAAAGCGTGCCTTGGCCTCGGCGCGCTGGCGCACACGCCACTGCTCAAGCACATAGAAGTAACGCAACAGCGCCGCGCCGATCAGTGCGCACAGCGCTGCACTGCGCCAGACAAAGCGTGCCTGGAACTGCGCCGGCAAAGTCAGGCCGAGCTGGAGCTGGTGATCCAGACCGAATACCAGGGCGCTGCCGAGGATGGTGACCGTCAGCATCAGCGCGTAGGCCATCAATACGCCCAGCCACGGCGTCCACTTTTCCAATTGTGGACGCAGCTTGCATAGACACACGGCGCAGATCAAGGCCAGCCATTGCACGAATACGCTGGCTGTGGCCAGGCGCGGCAGCAGCGGACGCGACTCGTCGCTCGGCGCGATCAGGATCACCAACGCCAGCAGCTCGGCCACGACCATCACCGCGAACAGTACTGGCAGGCTGCAAAAATCCGGCAGCCAGTGCTGCAACACGGACGGGCTAGCAGTGGCTTGCGGCGAGGATCGCGCTGCGCTCATGGAACCTGTGTTTACCTTAAGCCAGACGCCCGCCGATCCAGTGCTTGAGGTCGGCGATTTCTTCCGCACACACCTGATGCGCCATCGGATAGCTGTGCCACTCCACCGCGTAACCGCGTTGCAGCAGATACTCGCGGCTCATTTCGCCGAGCGCGTGCGAGATGGTCGGATCGAGTTTGCCGTGGGCCATGAACAGCGGTGTGTTCCGGTTCGCCGCGGCCACTTCCGCGTCGGTCTTCTCGGCCATCGGCAGATACGTGGACAGCGCGATGATGCCGCCGAGCTTGCGCGCGTGACGGATGCCGCCGCTGAGCACGATCGCGCCGCCTTGCGAGAACCCGGCGAGCAGGATGTTTTCGCTGGCCACGCCACGCGTGACCTCGCGCTCGATCAGCTCATCGAGCAGGACGATCGAGGCGCGAATGCCGACTTCGTCCTGGCGCTGCGCGATCTCCTGCCCGGAAATGTCGTACCACGCCCGCATCGACATGCCGCCGTTAATCGTGATCGGCCGCATCGGCGCATTCGGAAAAACAAAACGCAGCGGCGGCCACGCGCGATCCACCAACTCCGGAACGATTGGTTCGAAATCGTGGCCATCGGCACCCAGGCCATGCAGCCAGATCACCGCATGGCGTGGAGTGGGTGCGGTTTCGATCTGGATGCTGGGCAGGGCCATGGCGCTCATCCTTGCAGCGGATGGAGCGATGTTGCCGGATTCGGCTCCGCGGCGCCATAGCTGGGCCGCCTCCACAGTGACTTCCGGCCGCTTGCTACGCTCGCGCGGTTGGCTATGCTGCGCGCTTTACGTTCAAGGAATCGCCGTGATCCGCATTGCCATCGCAAATCAGTTCGCAGCCCTGCTGGCATTTGCGACCGCGGCGGCGCAGCCGGCGCCGCTGACGCCGGCAGCATTAACGCTCGAACAGATCATGGCCGATCCGGGCTGGATCGGCGCGCCGGTCGAGAACGCATACTGGGCGGCGGACGGCAAGTCGGTCTACTACGAGCTCAAGCGCAACGCATCCCCAATCCGCGATCTGCATCGGATCGATCTGGGCGACGGCAAGGCCGATGTCATCAGGGATTACACTATCGATGCCGCGACGATGGCCAGCGCCGACGGCACCGCGACAGCCTACGACGACGCCGGCACCCACGCCGCCTTCGTACGCAATGGCGATATTTTCCTGCGCGATCTGCCCACTGGCCGCCTGACCCAGGTCACGCGCACAGCGGAAGCCGAATCGGCGCCGCAGTTTTCCATTGACGGTCGCAAGTTGAGCTTTCGCGCGGGCCATGACTGGCTGGTCTATGACACAACCAGCGGGATCACGACCGCAGCGGCGGTACTCAAAGCGGAGAAGGACCCCGACGCAGAGCCGAAAGCCGATGCCTTGCGCGACATGCAATTGCGCATATTTTCCACTTTGCAAAAAATCCACAACGACAAGAAGGCGGCGCACGAGCATGCGCAGACGATGCAGCGCGACGATCCGACGCGTGCACCGCGGCCGTTCTGGCTCGGCGACGACGTCCAGCTCATCGAAAGCACGCTGTCGCCCGACGCGCACTGGCTGATCGCGGTGACCGCGCCGAAGAACGCGGACGAAGGCAAGAAGGGCAAACTCACCCGCTACGTGACCGAATCCGGCTACGAGGAATTCGAGGACGAGCGCGTCCGCGTCGGCCTGAACAATCCGGCGCCGCAGACGCTATGGCTGTTCGATCTGCTGAAACACACCAGCACCAAGCTCAGCGACGACGAGCTTTCCGGCATTCACGACGATCCGCTCAAGGCAGTGCGCGAAGAGAACGCGAAAGCCGGTGAACCTACGAAGGACAAG
>JANXVS010000482.1 GCA_025351555.1 Pseudomonadota bacterium
CTCCCGCGGTGACCGGCAACGACCTGGACATCCGGCGTCTGGGCTATGACCAGGACCAGTCGGGCCTGCCTGATCTTTACGGTGTGCGCGACATCGGCGCCTTCGAAATGCAGCCCTATGCCGACCGCGTATTCACCGATACCTTCGGAGATCCGGTGCTGCTGGCGTACTGAACTTCCGATTGACGATCGGCAATGCAAAAAAAGCCCCGCAACCGCGGGGCTTTCGTTTTGCGAAGTCAAATGATGTGAGTCACCTGCAAACGGCGTTCCTCGACAGTGCCCACCCCCGGGTTTGCGTTCGAGGAGCGTCCCATGTCATCCGTCCGTTTCCTGAGCCTTCTCGTATCGATTGGCGCCGTGGCGCTATTCGTCGCCACTCCAGCGGCCTTCGCCGTCCCGAAGATCGCATACACCGTCGGCGGCGACGGGCGTTGCGACTTTACCGATATTCCAGCCGCGGTCGCCGCGGCCGCAGCCAATCCACCGCATACCATTTTCGTCGCTGCGAATGCGACCTACAGCGCCCAAAAAATCGCTATCACCAATCAGGATGTCAACATCTTTGGCGGCTTTCCGAACTGTTCCACGTTGGTTTCGCCGACTGGCAAGACGACGATCAGCGGCGCTGGCAATGGCGGCCAGGACAGCGTGTTTTATATCACCGGTACCAGCAACGTCACGCTTTCAAACCTCACGATCACCGGTGGCAGCTTGCCCTCCAATAAAACCGGCGGCGGCATCTCGTTTGTCGGCAACGGTTCCCTCACAATCGCCGAGTCCTCGGTGTTCAACAACTCTGCAGGATCCGGTGGTGGTATCAACGTCAACGGATCCGGCGGCTCGGCCACGTTGACCATAGGCGCGAACATGTTCATCACCGGAAATATCGCGCAGGATTCGGGCGGGGGTATCCGTGTGGAGGGCAATACGCGGCTATTCGTGCTCGCGGACGGCATTTTCATTGCGCAAAATCACGCGAATGCCGGCAACGGCGGCGGCATTCAAGTGATCGGCCCGGCGCGCGCCGACATCGGCTCGCCGGGTGCGGGTAACTCGGGAGTGATCAACAGCAACACGGCGGTCAATGGCGGTGGTGTGTCGGTTGACGCGGGACAGAACACCGGACAGGATGCCACGCTACGCCTGTTCAGCACCGATGCCACGCGTCTGGCGCGCATCTCGAACAATGCCGCCAGCAATATCGGTGGCGGTATTTACCTCAAGCCGCATACCTTATCGTTTTCGCGCTACGTGCTTGCATCCGTGTGCGCTCACGATTATCGAATCGATGGGAACGTCGCTATGGAAGGAGCCGCGATCTACGCAGATACAGATTCCTCCGTTGCATCGGCCGCACAGGGCGGCTTTATCTTGCTGGAGGCCGGTGGTTACGATTTCTGCAATCCGGAGACGCCAGAATCGCTCGGTGCCGTGGCCTGCACCTTGGGCGCGAGCTGCAACATGATCGATGGCAACCAAGCCATCGACATCAACAATAACAGCCAGCCGACCGACGGCGCGACGATATTCGAGCAAGACGGCAGCCAGCTGTTTGCCGATCGTTTGATGTTGCGCGGAAACAGTGGCGGCTATGTACTGCGGAATACCGGCGGCTCCAACATCCCTGTGAACGTCCGTCTGTCGAACTGCCTGTTCGCCGATAACCAGCTGACCCACGAACTGATCTTTGGTGATTCTGGTGCAGGATTGTCCATGGACAACTGCACTCTTGCCAACGATGGGATCGGCTCAGTGGATGTGATCCACAACGAGAATGCAGTGACGATCACCAACAGCATCATCGATGAGGCATCTCATGGGACGCTCCACTATTTGGGCGATGCGGGGAATAGGCACGTCAGCTATGTGATGTCGAACGACATCACGACGCTGCCGGCTGATCCGAGCATCATCGCCGACGATCCGCTGTTCATCGACATGGCACACGGCGACTATCGTCTGAAGGCGACGAAACTTGGCAACACCATCACCGCGTCGCCCGCGATCGATTTCGCGGCGCCGGTGGCTGGCGACGATCGCGACATCGCAGGCAATCCACACGATCAGGATATTGGCGCAATCGTTGATCGTTTCGGTGTGCGCGATCTCGGCGCCTACGAAATGCAGCCGATCACCGATCGCATCTTTGCCGATAGCTTCGGCGATCCGATTTCGATCGTTTATTGAGCCGCCAGTTATGCACTGATCAGCGCGCCATATCCGTCGCGTCCATTTTCCTGACTTATCGGGAATCGATAATGACTCTGAATCTAAAGCGCATACGCCAATATATTTTTGCCGCTCTGGTTTTCGCGCCTTGCATTGCAAGCGCGCAAAACCTGCTGGCGAATGGCAATTTCGATTCCGACTTGAGCGGCTGGACATTTCCGGACGCTCAACCGAGTTGGTCCGGATTCGATGCGAATGGCGCGTTGAACTCCGGCTCTGCCCTCGGCACGAATGCGGCAGCCGCAGCCGGAGCTCGAGTCTTGGTATTGCGGCAGTGCATTGCGATTACGCGGCCCGGACTCTATGTGCTCGGCGTTTCGGCCTTTACTCCGGCCGGGCAAGTCGACGGCCATCTGCTCTTTTCCTACCTCGCGCGCGCCAACTCGCCGGATTGCAGCGGAGGCTCCTTCAATAGCGGCGGATTGTTCCTGCCGAGCGTCGGACAGTGGCAGCGCTACACCAGCGGTACCGTTCTGCAAATTTCTGGACCGTTGGCGCCCGATACGACGGTGGAGGTTCTGCTCGGCATCGACAAGACGCCCGCCGGTGGCAGTTTTCGCGGTTATTTCGACGATGTTTCCCTGGCGCTCGATCCGATCTTTACCAACGGCTTCGAATGAACCACGAGCAGCGACCGTTGCTAGAATCTGCCCCGGCGGTTACTGGCGACGATCGCGACATTCGTACCTTGCCTTTCGACCAGGACGTCCCCGGCGTTACCCATCGGTTCGGCGTACGCGATCTCGGCGCCTATGAAATGTAGCTTCTCAACGCCTGCGAGGTGCGAACAAAAACCCCCGCACTTGCGGGGCTTTTTTTCGTGACAACTGTGAAACTGCACCGACGCTCCTCCCATCAGAGTCCGCGGGTTGCCGCAACCTCACGCGCCCAGTCGAGCGCGCCGAGGCGTTGCCACAGATCCAGATATTCGCGGCGATAGATCCAGGCTTCGTCGTCGCCGCCGACCCGGATACCCAACGGGCTCAAACGCGGCGCTTTCGCATTCGGCTTGAGCAACCAGGCCAGCAGCTTGGGATACGCCGCCACAGCATCGCTCAGCGCGGTCGTGGCTTCGCCGCGGCGGCCCAGCGCGAACAATGCGAGCGCACGGCTATAGCGCATCGCGGCGAAATCGTCGGGGTGCAGATCGGCAAAGGCGAGCGCGTCGGCATGGCGGTCCAGTTCCAGATAGCGCCGCAACAGTGCGGTGCGGAATCCCTGATTGTCGTTCGGGTTCAGCGTGCGCACCAACCATTCGAGGCGTTCCAGATTCTGCGCCGTCGGCGCATGCTCCAGATCGCGTGCGATGCGCTCGCCGAGCAAGCTCAATGCCGGGCGATTCTCAAGCCAGCCCCATTCGAGCTTGAGCCCTCCGACAGCGTTGGCGCGGATCACTTCGCGCAACAAACTCTCGCCACGATCGAGCAGGCCATTGACGAGACTACCGTGACCGCCTATCGGAAGTGCCATTGCGGCACGCACCAGCCCATCGAGTACCGCAAATGCATTCCATAGCTGCGGATGCTTATCCAGCACCGCCAGCCAAGCGGGCGCCAGCGCCCAGATATCGCCGCTGGCATCGTCCTGCAACGGCGAATAGGCGATGCCCGGGAAGGCATCGTCCCAGAGTGCCAGCGTCGCTTTCAGCCCGCGCTTTGGCCGCAGTTCGCCGGCTGAATCGCCGTCGGCTTGCAGGGTGTAGTGCGAGGCGATCGGCGGTGCCGCGCGCCACAGATCGAGAAACTCGGCGATGGCCGGATCGCGCTCAGCAGCGACGCGCAGCAAGGCATTCCCGCCTTCGTTGACGACGCTGCGCAGCAGTCCGATCAGGTCGGCAAGCGCGGGATCGCGCCGCCGCTCGAAGCGCAGCAGAGCCAAAAGCGCGCACGCTCGCGCGCTTCGGTCTCGCGCCCCTGGCTGAGCAGCAGGGTCACCTCCAGATGCGACAGCGACGGCGAGTCGGGCTCGCTACGCTGCGCCTGCGCGAACAAGGCCCATGCGCGTGGGTAGTCGCCGCTGTCGGCCAGCATGGTCACGCGGCGCTGCATCGACGCCGAGCGCAAGCTGCGATCACCATGCGCCAGCGCGCGATCGAGCAGCGCGGATTTCTTGCGCGGCTTGCCAAGATTCGTGTACGCGTCGAGCAGCAGATCGAACAGCAATTCGTGGCGCGCGTCGAAATGCGTGTCGCCGCTGAACCGCGGCTCAAGCGTCGTCGCATGATGTCCCGGAAAGTTCGTTTGGCGGCCAAACTTGCGCTGTATGCGTTTTGGATGCAGAATGCATCCATTGTCATAACGAAACCCGCGCCATGCCCACCACGTTCACGATCAAGCAGGTACCCGATGTGTTGGCCGATCAGTTGCGCCGGCGTGCCGCGCGCAATCGGCGCTCGCTGCAGCGCGAACTCTTGTTAATTCTCGAAACTGCCGCCGATGCTGCCAGCGCCCATGCCGTTGGCGAGCCCACGCACGCGCCGTACCACGTCCAACTGGTCGCCGACGCCGCGCTACCGCGCAAGCAGCAACCCGGAAAATCTGCGCCGCCGGCTACCGGAAAATTGACTCTCGACGCACTCTGGCAACGCGCGCACAAACTCGGCGCAGCCATGCCCGCCGAATCCGTCACCATCGTCCGCCGCGACCGCGATGCCCGCCAGCGTCGTTGACGCCTCGGCGCTCGCCGCGGTGCTGTTCGACGAGCCCGAGGCCGCGCCGATCGTCGCCAGCGTGTCCGGAAAACTGATCGCACCAACACTGATTCGCTACGAACTCGCCAGCGTCTGCACGACCAAGCTGATCCGCCATCCCGCGCGTGCCGAAGAAATCCACGCGCGCTACCGCTTGATCGGCAGCCTCGCACTCGACTTGTTCGAGCCGGACTGGGATCATCTGCCCTCGCTGGCGCGCCGCTGGGCCTTGTCCGCCTACGACGCCGCCTATCTGCAACTCGCCCTCGCCCGCAACGCGCCGCTGATTACTTTGGATGCGCGGTTGGCGGCGGCGTGGGATCTCGCGACAACATGAGCCTGGCAATGCCCTACCTTCGGCATATCAGGCGTGCTAGATCGTCAATTCGATAGCCGCTTCGACAATTTCCAGCTGCAAGTCGACATCGCTGGTGCGTTCAGCTGCGAGCGTGAAAATGCGCTGATCGCGTTGTTGCAGATGACGCAGATACTCGTGCTGCAGCCGTTCGTTGTCCGATGGCTCCAGTGGCAGTCGCACCAGTCCGCGCACTCCTTGATTGGCAACGGTCACTAGCAGTTCGGCCTGGGCAACATGCCGCACCTGCACCAATCCGTACTGACGCTTGCCTTTCATGAAGCACACGGCGCCGGCGCCGGCGAACATGTCCTGATGACGCTCGGCGATACCGTTGGCGGGCACCTCGTACGTATCGTAATGGCCGTAGTTGTCGACAAAATCATCGAACGGCAGCAACAGACGGTCGTATTTCTCGCGCAGTTCGGCGACGATTTCGGCGGCCAGTTCCGTCGTGGTTTTGGCGCCGCGGCGGGCGCTGGTGTTCTTGTTGACGATCGCCTTTTCTTCCTTCTGACGCACCAGCTCAAAATGTCCGCGTAGATATTCGTAGAGGCGGCGCAACCACTCCTCGCGCTCGCGGATGCCGCGCACGCCCAACATCTCCAGCACCGCATCATCAAGTTCGTGGCGGTCGGTCATGTCGATCTCGCCCACATCCGACAGCGCGGTCAATTCGGCACCGCGGTCACTCTTGCGGTACGCCATCGCGCGCATGCGACGTTCGGACAGAAATTGCAGAGCCGGGCGTTTGGCGAGCTTCAGGAATGCGTCGGCAACCTTCTTGCGCGTTTGGGGCGTGGACTTGCGCGGATCGGCCACGGGCATGATTTTTACGTCGACGACTTCCGTTTTCAGGTTGCCCTCATTGCCGACCGGACGTCCAAATTGGAATTTCGCCAACACCGACCATGAAGAGTTCAGGACCGGCGAGCACATCTGCATCGATGCCCGCAGCGGGATGCAGGTCATACAAATTGCAATTGGCCTGCAAGTCGAAACTGTTCCTAGGTGCGGAATGTTTGTACTGCTGCGCCTTCGGCCAAAACATGACGCCACGCGCGTGCCCGGTCAGGTCGTACCAGCCACGCTCATCGGTCGCGCGCGCGCCGCA
>JANXVS010000536.1 GCA_025351555.1 Pseudomonadota bacterium
CGTTCACCGTAACATCGGCGTTGGGGGCATAGAGCACGGCTTTCAGCGCGCCATTGCCCGCGACCTTGATGCTTTGCCCCAAGTTGCTGGTGTTTGTGCCCCAGATCAGACAGCTGATCGGGCGGGTGTTGGCATTGCCCAGGCCATTGCCGGCGATCTTGACGTCACCTTCGGCGTAGATGGTCAGGTTTGAACCGGCCGGGATGATAATTGAGGCGTTGCCGGTGACATCCATCACGGAGGTGCCACTGCCGGTCAGGATCGCCGAGCTGCGCGCGCGCCAATGCTGCACGTCCGCGCGTGCCGCTTCGCCCGTAATCCACTTGGATTCACCGTTGGCCAGTGCAGTGCGGCCGTCCAGACTCATCGCCTGCTTCACCCGCAGCCACGGTCGGCCGCGTTCGATGCGGGAGAAAAATCCACGATTGAGTTCGCGTGCTGCTTCGCGCATCAACCCGGTTTCGACCGCTATGCCGGCAGCGCGCAGCTTTGCGAACCCGCCTCCGGCGACGCACGGATTCGGATCCTCGCAGGCCGCGATCACACGCGCGACACCGGCAGCGATCAGCGCGTCGACGCAAGGCGGCGTCTTGCCGAAATGTGCACAGGGTTCGAGCGTCACATACGCAGTCGCGCCGCTCGCGCGTTCGCCGGCCTCGCGGAGCGCGAATACTTCCGCATGCGGCTCGCCAGCGCGCTGATGCCAGCCTTCACCGACGATTTCTTCGTCGTGCGCGATGACGCAACCGACGCGCGGATTCGGCTGCGTCGTATACAGGCCGAGTTCGGCCAGACGCAGCGCGCGCGCCATATGCGCGTGATCGCTCGGGGTGAACGAACTCATCGTACTTTCTTGCCCAAACGCACGTCACCCAGCAGAGGTAGTTGCAGCCCTTCCAGCTCCGGCAGGTCGCGCTCGAGCTTTTCGATTTCCTCGCGGAACGCCTGCACATCTTCAAAGCGCCGATAGACCGAAGCGAAACGCACGTAGGCGACTTGATCCAGGCGTTTCAATTCGGCCATGACCCATTCGCCGATCAGACGCGAGAATACTTCGCGTTCGTTGACCGAACGCAATTGACGCACGATCTCGCGCACCACGTTGTCGACTGCATCGCTCGCGACCGGGCGTTTCTGCAGCGCGCGCTCGACGCCGCTACGCAATTTACGTTCGTCGAACGCTTCGCGACGGCCGTCGCTTTTCACGACGGCCGGCAGCTTGATTTCCACTGTCTCGAAGGTGTTGAAGCGCTCGCCGCATTTCTCGCACTCGCGTCGGCGCCGGATGGCAGCGCCATCTTCGGCTTCACGCGAGTCGATCACACGTGTGTCTTCGTGCTGGCAGAAGGGGCAATGCATGCGGTGCGGGGGGCAGGTCTGGTGCCGGCCCGACTATTTGTATACCGGATACTTGCCACACTGCGCCGTGGCCTTGTCGCGCGCTTTCGCAATCACGGCCTCGTCGCCTGGCGCATCCAGCACATCGCAAATCCAGTTGGCCAGTTCGACGCAATCGGATTCGCCATAGCCGCGCGTGGTTACGGCCGGCGTGCCGATGCGCAGGCCCGAAGTGACGAAGGGTTTTTGCGGATCGTTCGGCACGGCATTCTTGTTGACCGTGATATGCGCCTTGCCGAGTGCGGCTTCGGCATCCTTGCCGGTGACCTTGCTGCCGATCAAATCCACCAGGAATAGATGGTTCTGGGTACCGCCGGAAACGATCTTGTAGCCGCGCGCGATGAAGGTCTTGGCCATTGCCTGCGCGTTCTTCACCACCTGCTGCTGATAGACCTTGAACTCCGGTTCCAGCGCTTCCTTGAACGCGACCGCCTTGGCCGCAATCACATGCATCAGCGGTCCGCCCTGAATGCCGGGAAACACAATCGACTGCAACTTCTTCTCGATCTCTTCGCCTGCGCCCTTGGCGAGGAGGATGCCGCCACGTGGACCGCGCAGGGTCTTGTGCGTGGTCGAGGTAACCACATGCGCATGCGGCAAGGGACTGGGATATACGCCGGCGGCGACGAGTCCGGCGACATGCGCCATGTCGACGAAGAAATACGCGCCGACCTTGTCCGCAATCGCGCGCATGCGCGCCCAGTCGACAATCTGCGAATACGCGGAAAATCCGCCGACCAGCATCTTCGGCTTGTGTTCGAGTGCGAGGCGTTCAACTTCGTCGTAGTCGATCATGCCGCGTTCGTTCACACCGTACTGCACCGCGTTGTAGAGCTTGCCGGAAACATTGACCTTCGCGCCGTGGGTAAGGTGCCCACCGTGTGCGAGCGACATGCCGAGAATGGTGTCGCCGGGATTGAGCAGGGCGAAATACACCGCCTGGTTGGCTTGCGAACCCGAATGCGGTTGCACGTTCGCATAGTCGCAATCGAACAACTGCTTCACGCGCTCGATAGCCAATTTTTCCGCAATATCCACAAATTCGCAGCCGCCGTAATAGCGTTTGCCCAGATAACCTTCGGCGTACTTGTTGGTGAGCTGGGAGCCCTGCGCCTGCATCACCCGCGGGCTGGCGTAATTTTCCGACGCGATCAGCTCGACGTGATCTTCCTGGCGCTGATTCTCGGCCCCAATCGCTGCAGCCAGTTCGGGGTCGTAGCCTTCAATACGCAGGTTCTTGGCGAACATCAAGATCTCCGGGAGACAATGCCAGGGCAAGGCCCTAATGGTAACGGTTTCCGCGGGTCCATCACACTGTCGGCATGGCGCCGCGCCGCGGGTTCGGGGATAATTCGCCTCCTTTGCGGCCCGACCTTAAGCGTCGAGCGCCGCTTTCCACGGAGCAAGCGATGCAATACATCTACACCATGATCGGGGTGAGCAAGGTCGTGCCCCCGAAGCGCGAGATCATCAAGGATATTTCGCTGAGCTTTTTCCCCGGCGCCAAGATCGGCCTGCTCGGGGTGAACGGCTCGGGTAAGTCGACCGTGCTGCGGATCATGGCCGGCGTGGATACCGAGTACAACGGCGAATCGCGGCCACAGCCGGGCATCAAGATCGGCTATCTGGCGCAGGAGCCGCAGCTGGATCCGGAAAAGACCGTGCGCGAAGCCGTCGAAGAAGGTGTATCCGAGATCACCGACGCACAGGCACAGCTGGATGCGGTGTATGCCGCCTACGCCGAGGAAGGCGCGGATTTCGACAAACTCGCTGCCGAGCAACATCGCCTGGAAGCGATCATCGCCACAAACGATGGCCACGCACTGGAGCGCACCCTGGAAGTCGCCGCCGATGCGCTGCGACTGCCGCCATGGGACGCGACGATCGACAAGCTCTCCGGCGGGGAGAAGCGTCGCGTTGCGCTCTGCCGATTGTTGCTGTCGAAGCCGGACATGCTGCTCCTCGATGAACCGACCAACCACCTCGACGCCGAGTCGGTCGATTGGCTCGAACAGTTCCTCGCGAAATTCCCAGGGA
>JANXVS010000586.1 GCA_025351555.1 Pseudomonadota bacterium
CCACAGGATGCTGCGGCCGCGGGTCAGCACGACCACACCGTCCGGCAATGCCGCTGCGGCTTCGCGGAACGCGCGCAACAGAGCGATCAGGCGGCGCTTGCGCGAACGCTCGGTGTGCAGACGAGTGTACACATGGGTGGAAATGTCAGACCACACGCCGCGATCCTCCGGCGGCGGGCGCCAACGGCGTGAAGCCAGCCACGCCTGCAATTGGTACAGCCTTATCAGCGACCACAGCGAATAGCCAAGCAGTGCCGCGAGCACCGTATACAATTCCACATGCAGCGGCAGGCCGATGACAAACGCTGTCACCAGCAGAACGATGAATCGCCCCAGCGATACTTGCCAGGCATGACTGCGCAGGAATTGCAGATGCATCAGTTACTGTTCCGTAACGGTATCCAAGAGCCGGATGCGAGCGTACATTCGGCGGGCACAATCGCACATAGTCCGATTCACACTTGCAAAATGCAACATTTGCGGCATCTCCGGCAGGAGTGCCGGTGCCGCGGTTCATGCATTCGGCGTGGTCGAAAAGCGGTAGCCGGCACCGCGCACTGTCTGCACCATGGCATCGCAACGCGATGGTTCCAAGGTCTTGCGCAGGCGGCGGATGTGCACATCGACCGTGCGTTCTTCGACGTACACGCTACCGCCCCAGACGTGGTCGAGCAACTGGCTGCGTGAATACACGCGCTCGGCGTGGGTCATGAAAAAATGCAGCAGACGATATTCGGTCGGGCCGATTGGAACCGTATCGGTGCCGGCATAGACGCGATGCGCCGCGCTGTCGATCTTGAGGCCGCCGATTTCGATCACGCCCTCGGTGTCGGCGCCCTGCGTGCGCCGGATCACGGCGTTGATGCGTGCAATCAGTTCGCGTGGCGAGAAGGGCTTCACCACATAGTCGTCGACCCCGGCTTCCAGGCCGCCGACGCGATCGGTTTCCTCGCCGCGCGCGGTGAGCATGATGATCGGCACATCGCGCGTGAGTTCCTCCCGGCGCAGACGCCGGGCCAGATCCAGTCCGCTCATCCCCGGCAACATCCAGTCGAGCAGGATCAGATCCGGCACACGCTCGGCGATCGCGCTCTGTGCAGCGCGCGCATCGGCGGCATGCGCCGGCTCCATGCCGGCCTTGCGCAGCGCGAAGGCGACCATGTCGCGGATTGCGGGTTCATCTTCGACGATCAGGACATATTTTTGCACGACTTGAATCCGCGATACGCCGCAGCGGCGCGCTCGTATGACGAGCCTATTGCAACGGAGAATTATTACGCGGCGATGACAGGTGTGCGCAAGCTTTTGATCCGCACTGGGAAAAAGCAGGTACTAACTGGCCCTGATCAGAGGGTTTGATCTTGCGCCGGCGCAGCTCCAGCACGGTCGGCGTCATCTCGGCGATGCGCGCCTCGATGCGGGTGCGCTGGTAGTAATCCAGATCGTTGCGCTTGGTCAATTGCTTGAGCTGATTCAGCGCATCCTCGGCGCGGCCGTTCAGATACGCAGCCGCGGCATGCGCTTCGCCCGCGCGCACCGGGTCGCCCGCCAGTTCGCTGGCGCGCGCAAAGGCGATTTGCAAAACCGGGTCTTCGTCATCATGCGCCAATTGCGGACGCAGCAATTCCTGCGCGCGCCTGGCGCTGGCCTTGTCGTCGATTTGCACCAGTGCCTCGGCATGCGCGAGTACGAGGGCGCGGTTGTCGGGGAAGTCGTTTTCCAGATGGATGAAGCGCTGCAGTGCCGCGTCGCGTGCGCCCGCCATCAACTCGGCGCGACCGAGGGCAAGCTGATACACCAGATTTTCCGCCAGATTGTCCGGCTGCGTGGTGGCAAGTTTCTGCGCTACCTCGCGCGACTTGCCGGCGTCTCCCGCGCGCACCAGCGCGAGCGCGTGGCCGTAGCGATTGGCGGCGGTATCGAAACCCTTGTCGTCGCGCAAATTATCGGCGTAGTAGGCCAGAGTCTGGGTCGGGCGATCCGACGCCAGCACGCGCGCTCGCTCGCGCATCAATTCGTAAAAACCTTCCGAGCGGGCGCGCTGGCGTTCGCGGATTTGCGCCGGGCGTGCCGGTTCTGTCTGCGTTGCACTGGATGCCGGGTTCAGCGACGGCAGCAGCAATAGCGACGACACCGAGGGTGTCTTGATGGCGTCGCTGTCGGTCTGGCGCTGTTTTTCTTCCTTCTTCACCGTTTCCGCGCGCGCCTTGGCCTCGCTGATGCGTGCGGTGGTAACCGGGTGATCCATCAGCAGTGCCGGCACATCGGTTTCGTCAAAGCCCGGGCGCAGCGCGCGTTGCATGCGGCCGAAAAATTCGGCCATCGCATCCGGATCGAAATTGGCCTTGGCCAGGGTCTGGATGCCGACGCGGTCGGCTTCGGATTCGTCGGCACGAGTGAAATTGATCTGCATCTGCGCCGCCAGACCTTCCGCCGCGGCGATGGCGCCGATGTCGGCATTGCTGGTGCTGTACGGACTCTGGTGCGAGGCCGCGACCAGCGCGCCGACCATCGCCAGCACCATCAGCGGTGCGTATTTCTGCTCGGCTTCCACCGCGCGCACCAGATGCTGCTGGGTAACATGCGAAATCTCATGCGCGAGCACGGCGGCCAGTTCGTTTTCGTTGCTGGTGGTGGTGATAAGTCCTGCATTCACGCCGACAAAACCGCCGGGCAGGGCAAACGCGTTGATCGAAGAATCGCGCACCACGAAAAACGTGAACGGCTGGTCGGGACGCGGGCTGTACGACACCAGCCGATAGCCCAGCGTGTTGATGTAGTCGTTGAGCTGGGCGTCGTCAAGCACCTTGCCCTGATTGCGCAGTTCGTGCAGCACATAGAAACCGTACTGGCGCTGTTCCTCGGGCGACGCGATCGCACCGGCGGAACTACCCATGCTCGGCAACTGGGTGTCCACCGCACGTGCGGGACCACCCGCCAGCAAGGTGCAGACCAGGGAAAACGCAAACAGGGCGAAATTGCGCGACATCGACCAGCCGGAAGAACGATACCGAGGAATGAGACACCTTAACGCAGCCTTGGGTTCCGGGTCATCCTAGCGCGATTGGCGCTCAGCGGGCGTTAACCTGCCTATTTGCGGCCGCCGCGTTACACTTGTGTGACGGCGGTATCGAACCCATATCGGCGACGTTCGGATAGCCGATCGGCAGGCAAGAGAGTTGAGTCAAATGGCAAAAGTTGAAATTTATACCAGCAGCCTCTGCGCGTATTGCGTGGCCGCGAAGAATCTGCTCAAGCAAAAAGGGCTGGACTACGCCGAGATCCGCATCGATACCGATCCGGCAAGGCGCGACGAAATGGTCACGCGCACGCATCGACGCACGGTGCCGCAGATCTTCATCGCCGGCCAGCACGTGGGTGGTTACGACGAGTTGGTCGCCGCCGATCGCAGCGGCAAGCTCGCGGCCATCCTGGCGTCTGCACCATGAGCGGCGATCGCATCAACGAGTTCGGCGAATTTCGCCGGCGCATGAACGAACGCATTCTGAGCCAGGACAATCAAGTGGTGCGACGTTTTTTCGCGCTCGACACACAAACCTACAAGGACGGTGCGTTGCCGGGCAAGACCAAGGAAATGCTTGGCTTGGTCGCCTCACTGGTGCTGCGCTGCGATGATTGCATCAGTTACCACATTGCCGAATGCCGCAACGCGGGCGTGACCCGCGATGAGTTCTTCGAGATCTTCAGCGTGGGATTGGTGGTGGGCGGTTCGATCGTGATACCGCATCTGCGCCGCGGGGTGGATTTTCTGGATCAGCTCGAAGCCGGCGAATCCAGTTCCGCTTAGGGCCAGCTCTACTTAAGGTGTTACGCGCAGCAGATGGATTGCAGTCGTGTTGCCGGAAGTGCCATCCATGCGCGCAATCGCCACTGAATCGAAGCGGCTCGCGTCTCCAGTTGCCTGAGGCAGCGAACAGGACGACGGCGGCAGTTCCGGTCGCGCCGCATCGCGTGCGCAGACGAGAGCGACGCCCGTCGCGCTATCCTCGAGTTGGAAGTGTTCGGCATCGATCGCGCGAAAGTGATCCAGGTGAATCCGTTGCGGGGTCACGTTGCTGTCGTCGACCAGCACCCAATCGCCTTGCCAGGCGCTGCCATCGGCGGCTTCGGTCAGTGGCAGACGCGCCAGATCCAGCAATTGCAGCTGCAAGCTGGCGTCGTCGCCGTGCACGCGGCTGAGCCACGCCGAGGCGTGCGCGCTGGACTGGAATTGCAGATCGAGCGTCAGCGTGGATTCGCCATGCGGCGTCGAATTCGCCGCAGAGAATGGATCGCCGCCGCCCTGCAAACGCAATAGCGGCACGTGTGCAGTGCGGCCGGAATACGGCGCTGCACCAAAGTGCCATACCGGTTGTCCTGCAGCGTCATAACTCATCAGCGCGACGCTGAGTTGCTGGTTTTGCAATTCCATGCTCAGCACGGTGCGGTTGGCACCGGATTCGTTGTTGTTGGCCGCCCACCAGAAACCGGTTTCCGGTTCGATGCGCGTAGCGCCTGCGCCGCTGCGGTCGACCAAGGCAAACGCACGCAACTTCGGCGGCGCTTGTGCACCATCGGCCGCATAAAAACTCACGTGGTACACGCCGGCCGGCAGCGCAGCCCGATCCAGCGCCAGCGCAGGATTGACTTCGATCGAGAACGGCATTGCCCGGCGTGTGCACAGACCGAGCACGGAGCGCGCGTCGATGCGCAAGTCGGTGTCATCCAGGGCCACTTTTTCAAGCGTCGGTGGACATTGCGTCGCCCATTCGCCACTGATCGCCAGCGTCCATGCGGCGCGCACATCACGCACGCCTTCCTGCACGCCGATTGCGTAGTTCGCGGCTGCATCAGCGGATTGCGCGAACACGTACGCCACCGGCGCTAACAGCGCCAGTGCGCCGAGGGCGCGCATCGTTTTGCGGAAGGTCACGGCATACATCGTCAGGTCGCGCGATTCCTTGTTAGCGCGGGAAGTATACAGGATAATAACAACCCAACTTCGTCGTAGCCGAGTCCGGGCATGTACCGGGGACTTAAGCGCGCTCTGATTAAGTCCCGGACGGACTTGATCAGAGCTTCGTTAAATTATCATTGGAGACTCTGTGTCCACCAGCAAGACGATAGCCGTGATCCGCGGCGACGGCATCGGTCCGGAAATCATGCGCGCCACCTTGTGCGTACTCGACGCGTTGAACGCGGGATTGAACTACGAATTTGTCGAAGCCGGCGTCGCCGCTCAGCAACAGTTCGGCGAACTGCTACCCGCGGCAACGCTGGAGAGCATTGCCAAACATCGCGTGGCACTCAAGAGCCCGCTGACGACACCAATCGGCGATGGATTTTCCTCGCTCAATGTCGAACTGCGCCGACGATTCGATCTGTACGCCAACGTGCGCCCCGCGATCACGATGCCCGGCACCAACGCGCGCTACGACGGTATCGACATCATTACGGTGCGCGAAAATACCGAAGGCGCCTACGGCGCCGAAGGCCAGACCCTGACTGCGGACGGCGAAGCCGCACAGTCGCTGATCAAGGTCACCCGGCGCGGTTCCGAGCGCATCGTGCGTTACGCGTTCGATCTGGCACGCCGCGTCGGACGAAAAAAATTGACCATTGTGCACAAAGCAAACATCATGAAGACCACGTCGGGGCTGTTCCTGAATGTGGCGCGCGAAGTCGCCGCGCAATATCCGGACATCGCCCGCAACGAGATGATCGTCGACAACTGCTGCATGCAACTGGTTATGCGGCCCGAGCAGTTCGACGTGATCGTTACCACCAACCTGTTCGGCGACATCATCTCGGATCTGTGCGCAGGCCTCGTCGGCGGATTGGGAATGGCGCCCGGCGCGAACATCGGCACCGAAGCGGCGATCTTCGAAGCCGTGCACGGCTCCGCGCCCGACATCGCCGGCAAAGGCATCGCCAATCCCTGCGCCCTGCTGCTCGCTGCCTGCCAGATGCTCGGACATCTGGGCATGGAAGGCCAAGCGCAACGCCTGCGCGCTGCGATCCTCAGCACGCTCGCGGCGAAAGATCGGGTTACGCCCGATCTCGGCGGCACCGGCACCACCGACGGTTTTGCCGATGCCTTGATCGAGCGTGTGCGCGAGACGAATCCGCTGGCGGCGTGAGTGGGCGTCGCAGCAAACCAGGCGACGCGACTACTGCCCGGTTGGCACCGACAACTGGGTAATCGCATCGCGGGTGCGGTTGAATCCGCCACCGCCGGGATAATTGGCCGTGATGCTGGCCGTGCCGGTAGGCTTGGTGCCGGATGTCGCCGCGCTCAGGTTTAGTGTGATCGAGCCAATGGGAGGTCCGCCAGTCACGCCTTGTGGTGGTGTTGGGCAGGTGCGGCAGTAGCCGTCGTTCACTTGCAGCAGGGACAGGGTCGCCGCACCGTTTTGGAGCGTGCCTGAGGCAGTGGCCCAGGTCGGTTGCCCATTCGGGCCGGGGTAGTACACGTACACGACGACCGTTGGGGCACCGCCGCTGGGGTTCTTCACATCCAGCAGCTCGAAGCCCCAGCCGCCATCGTGGGGCGCGTACCAATGGCCGTTGAAATCCGGAGTGGCGTGGTCCGCAAGCGACACGATCGGCTGCACGCACCATTGCGCCGGATCGCTGCCGATGCTCCAGCTCATCACGCCGAGCAGCGGAAAACTGCCATCGGCGTTGCGCCGATCCGTGTTGCGGCATGCCGGCGAATTCGCCGCCTGGTTGAAGTCGACAATCACGCTGCACGGCGGAATATGGTTTATCGGGTCGCCGTTACAGATGCTATCGGCATTAAAATGGATGCTACCCAAGCCGCTATTGTCGTAGATCAGACGATAAAGCGTCTCACCGCCAGACTGCAGACCGGCCAGAAAAACGCCGTCCACCAAGCTGCCTTGGGCCTGGTACCACTCCGGCGTGCCGTCGCTGGCGTAAGTATAAAAAGTTAAAAGGTATACATCGTGTCCGAACTGCGGATCGCGGGCGACGATCTGGAAATCGAAGCCGTGGCCGCTGTGCGTGCTGTCGAACCAGTTGCTCGGGATGGTCTGGCCATACACTGGCATCGGGACTGTCGCATTCGACCATCCCAGCGGCGCCAGCATCGGCACGGCCAGGCCCATATTGCGCAGATTGAAGTTGGAATAGAACGCATTCATCATGTCGCCCGGCTGGATCGTGTGCGACAGCGTTGATGATGGCACGGTGGTGCAGGTGGTGGTTGCGGACTCAAGGCAGGGCGCGTAAAGGCTTGGGAAATTATCCGGTGCCGGCCTGCCCGCGTTGTTGTTGATGCCGCTGGCGTTGACCGCCACCGGATCGGACCAGCGCAAGCCGGTCTGGTCGCCCGGAATATAATGGCCCGCGTCAGTAATGATGGGCCCGGACGTCACCGCCGTGGCGCGTGCGGCATCATTGGCGCCATTGACTTCGTAACCCATGAAGGGCGTGTACACCGTGTCGGCGTTGTTCACGATGGCGATGGAATCATCGTAGATGTCATCATACGGGCCCAGGCTCAGCCCCTGATAGGCGATCGCGTATTGACCGTTAGTCACGCTCAGGCCGGCCTTGGCGCCGATCGGGCCTTGCGTCGCATCCAGATTCACCAGGCCGAAGAAGCCCAGGCCGTGCGTCATTTCGTGCATGGCGATGGTGACGAAGTCCAGCGAGTGACTGGGGTCCGGATTCAGGCCCAGATAGAACTTCTCGCCGCCGATCACATCAGCATTGCCGATGTCCGCGTTGAACGTGGCTTCGATTTCCTCGTTGTTGACACCCGAGCAGTCGCCGCCGCCCAAGCCGCACTGACTGGTGCCGGCCAAGCGCACCGCGGAGGTGCCGGAGTACCAAGTATACTTTTTTGGTAATGCCGCGATCGGGAATTGCGGATCGTCGAACAGATACGACAGTGGCGCCGCGTGCGCGAGAATGGCCGAATTGGCATCGCCGCCCAGATGTGCGCCGCAGGCATGCACCGTGATCGAATTTGGAATCTGCAATTGCTGGACGAGTTCGCTTGCAGCGTGGCTCAGGGCATTCTTGCGCTGCTGACCCAATGTTGTAGCGGTATTGCCACCGACCGGCGTTGCGGCCGTGATATCGGTCCAGAAAGTGTCATCGCAGTCAGTGCCCGGATTGCCGAAATCAAGGTTGATTTGGCCGATTGGATCGCTGGTCGAGATCGTCGCTGTCAGCGTGCCGGTGGCGATGATCTGGGACGAATTGAGGACGTCTATATACCAGCGTCCAGCATGCAGGGGAGTGCGGCTGGATGGCAGCACGAGAATGGATTCAGTCGAGGAACCGCTGACCGAATGATAATGGGCATAGCGGTTTACCAGATCTTCGCTGACACCCTGTCCGGGAAATGGTGAGTCCGATCGCAGGAACAGGTCCAGATCGCCACCGTTGCCGGCGACGTTCACAGTCAGCTGTCTGGCGGAATCGTCAACGTCGATGTAAGCGTTGGATACCAATTGCGACGCCTGGAGTGAGAGCCCGACGGTTACTCCCGATTGCAATTGCAAAGGAGTAGATGTGGCGACGGCGATGCTCGCGGTCAGCATCAAGGTCGATGCAACGAACGCATGCAACAACAAGTGTGCTTTTGTATACTTCATGGCCGTTGCTGCTCCACGGAACGGGAGGCCGCTTGCTGTGGCGCCATCTGCTGCCTGAGTTTGGGATTGGGTTTGTCTACGCAATGGATGGTCAGACTGCCGTCCGGCCGGCGCGTCACGCTGGTTTCGCTTAACGTGGGCGAGGGCACTCGATGTATGCCTGCCGATTCCGTCGCGGCGAATGCTGCGGGGGCTTTCAACCCGACGGAAGGCGCCAGTGTTTGCGACGACGGTGATAGCGTCGGTAACGCATCCGCGGCGGAGGCGGTGGTGGCCAGGCTCAGGCAAAACAGTGCGAGTTTGATCTTCATCTTGGCATCCTGTTGCGCAAGCAAACTTTGGATTTCCAACAGCTCATCCGTTGCTGCAATCTTAAGTGCGGCGATCATAGCAATACCGCGTGAAATACTTGTCACGATAGTGCGCATATCGCGCCTTTGCCTGCGCGATAGGCGCCCTTAAGCGCCATTTGCAGGTAGTGTTCGGCAGCCCGCACGGCGGCCACGGGAGTGCGCCCGCGGGCCAGGCCAGCCGCAATGGCAGCGGACAGCACGCAGCCGGTGCCGTGGGCCAAGATGGGCATGCGCGCGTGGCGAAAGACGCATGTCCGGTTCGCATCGACCAGGTAGTCGCAAACCGGATCGCCCTCGTGATGGCCGCCCTTGAGCAGGATCGATTTTGCGCCCAGGCCGAGCAGATCGCGGGCAGCTTCGCGCAGGTCATCCGGCGTGATCAGGCTCCGGCCGAGTAGTGATTCGGCTTCGGGCACGTTTGGGGTGAGCATGTCGGCCAGTGGAATCAATTCTTCGCGCAACACGGTTAATGCATGTGCCGGAAGCAAGCGCGTGCCGCTGCTCGAAACAAGTACCGGATCGAGCACGATCGGCACCTTGCAGTATTCGCGCAGGAAGCGTGCCACCGTACTGATCGTCGCCGCCGAGCCGAGCATGCCGATCTTCACCGCGGCAATGGGGAAATCCCCGAATACGGCGGACAACTGCTGCTCTACCTGCTTTGCGGGCACTCGGTGAACCGCAACGACTTCGCGCATGTTCTGCGCGGTAACGGCGGTGATCGCGCTCAAGCCGTGCAGGCCGAAGGCGGCAAAAGTCTTAAGGTCAGCCTGGATGCCGGCGCCGCCACTGGAGTCCGAGCCGGCGATGGTGAGCGCGCTGATGACCCGCGCATCCGATCGAACGTTGCTATTTCGCAACAAACTGGCTCCGGCTGGCTTCAGTTTCGTGGGCACGGAAGTAAAACCTGTTGAGGATTAAAAGGATTCAAATGGCCGCTGTTGTATCTTTCACTTGACGTCGTGTTGCATTTTTGCCAATATGGGCTCGGAGACAATCACACTCCTAACGCATTACGGGCTATGCGTCGGTCAACAGCGAAAGTCAAAAAACTTGCGGGAGCGACAGGGTTGATCCTTTCGCTCCCGCTTTCTTTCGCGGCCGCCGCGACGGGCGACGTACGTCCCGGATTGCAAGGGTCTTCCCTGGCTCAGCTTGCCGAGTCAACAAGTATACTCGATGCTTGGCGCGACTATGCGCTGGCCGATCTGAAACCCGGTTTCTCCTGGGCGGAAGATCATCCCGCCGCATTGGCGCCGCCTTCGCTGTTCGATCGCGGCAATGCGCATTTCGCACCGGCAGCTTCGCATTTCACCGGCACGGAGATTGATCAGTCGCCGATCCAGGTTGCCTTCGTCAAATCCAAAGTGGCAGACACGCCATTGTTCACCGCAGCCGCTGGCTCAAGTCTGTGGCAAGACTATACGCCGGGCCTGCAACGTTACGTGGTCGCACCTTCGGTATCCCAGCGTTGGGGCGAACACAGTGCGGTGAGTTTCTCGGCAATCTTTGCTTATCAGCGATTCGCAGGGTTCGGCCTGGGTCTGGACAATGTTCCGGTTCAGGACAATACCGGATTCGCTGCCGCGCCACTGTCTACACGTGGCAGCGCTGGTTCCTATGGCAGCGGTATGCGCGTGGATTTCAACAACGCTTTGACTGATCAACTGAGTTGGCAGGTCGGCTATCAATCGCGCGTGAACATGGATGCGTTCAACAACTACCGCGGCGTGTATTCGGAGCCCGGCAGTTTCGATATTCCGGCCAGTGCGAACTTGGGTCTGGGTTATGCATTGACACCACAATTGAAACTCGATCTCGGCGTCGAGCGTGTGATGTACAGCCAGATCGCGCCGTTCACCAGCGATGCCTTGCCAACGCGCTTCCTGGTGTTGCTCGGCAGTGAAGTGAGCCCGGCATTTGAATGGCAGAACCTGAGCGTGTATTCGCTGGGAATGTCGTGGCAGGATCCGGCAACCGGTGTGTGGTCGTTGCACTACAGCACACGCGAGCAGCCGCTGCCCACATCGCCGCTGTTGCAGAACGCGCTGGAGCCTTATCTGTCATCGCATGATGTGGAATTCACCTTCGCGCGCGGGTTCGGTGCGAATTCGAGCCTGCGTCTGGCCGCAACCTATGCGCCGACCCAGTTCGTACTCGGCGTGCCGACCAGCAGCTACAGCCTGCGCAACGGCAGCAGCAGCAACCAGATCGAATACGAAGTGCTGTGGATTACGCGCTTTTAAACGCTTACAGGGCTAAAGCAACAATTCACGGGAGCTTCGCGCTCCCGTTTTTTTTATGGCCATGGATGGCCGGTATGCCGGCAATGCAGGAGCAATTGCCGGCGATGGCCATGGATGGCCGGTATGCCGGCAATGCAGGAGCAATTGCCGGCGATTGCGCTTGTCCTGAACGCAAGGATCAAGAAGCGGCCATCGCTGGCCACACTTTTCTTAAAGCATTTCCGAAGCGTAATCTGCCAGACGCGAGCGTTCGCCGCGGCGCAGAGTGACGTGTGCAGAATGGCGCCAGCCCTTGAATCGATCGACGGCGGATGTCAGGCCCGATGTCGTCTCGGTCAAGTAGGGTGTATCGATCTGCTCGACATTGCCCAGGCAAACGATCTTGCTTCCCGG
>JANXVS010000043.1 GCA_025351555.1 Pseudomonadota bacterium
AAATAAATCGACTCATCGTCTTCCTTGATCAGTACGCAGGTGCAACTTTTGCGTTGACATCCACGATTCAGCACGCCGATTGGGCACATCGGGGGCTGTACTTGGGTTGAATGGTTTGAGCGTGATTCTAATCCTTTACGCAGAACATGCTCATTCGACCTGGAGCAATCGCCTTGCGATTGGCGCGTAGGCCAAGAGTTGGGCTCGCCAGCAACGACCGGCTGGATTACACTTTCGCTGCTATGTTATAACGTATCTTGTATTTACGAACAATGCCGCTTCAGGCCTGCAAACAACCTCCAGGAAGTTTCCATGAGAAAATCGCTACTCGCGTTTTGTGTCTCTTCGGCATGGGTTGTGTCAGCACTGGCCGCGCCGGCGATGGCTACCGAGTCCTCAACCGACTTGGCGCTGCAGGCGCTCGACGCGCGCATCCGCGCGCTGGAAGACCAAGGCCAGAAGCTGCGCGATCAAGCCGCGGCCGCACTGGCCGAGGCGGATGCTGCGCGCGTGGAACTCGACAAGATGAAGGCGGCGCAACAATCGGCCCAGCAAACTGCGGCGACCGCTGCGGTTGCGGCCCCGGTTGAAGCGTCGGCGCCGGCGGCTGGCGGTGCCAATGGAAATGCGTTCAATCCGGCGATCTCGCTGATCATGAATGGCCTGTACGCACATCATTCGCTCAATCCCGACAATTATGTGCGTGCGGGTTTCCCGCTCGTGGCCGGCACCGGCCCGGGCGAACAGGGTCTCTCGTTGGGCGAGAGCGAACTAGTGTTCGCCGCCAATATCGATGACAAGTTCTACGGCCAGCTCACCCTGAGTTACGAGGACGACAACGGCCAGGTCGGCACGAACATCGAAGAAGCCTACATCGATACCCTGGCCCTGCCGGAAGGCTTCAACGCGCGCGCCGGCCGCTTCTTTTCAAATATCGGTTATTTGAACGGCCATCACACGCATGCCGACAATTTCGTCGATCGCCCGCTGGCGTATCAGGCGTTTCTGGGCAATCAATACGGCGACGACGGAGCGCAGGTACGCTGGGTCGCGCCGCTGGATTTCTTTCTTGAACTGGGTGGTGAATTGTTTCGCGGGGAAAACTTCCCGAGCGCGGGAGCCAATCATGGCGGCATCGGTACGCGCACCGTGTTCGCCCATGCCGGTGGCGATGCCGGCACCGAGAATTCCTGGCTTGCTGGCGTGTCCGCGCTCAAAGCAAAAACCTCGCTGGCCGACGATGGCTTCAGCGGCGACAACACGCTTTATGTCGCCGATGCCACCTGGAAATGGGCGCCAAACGGCAACACGAAGGATGGTGGCGTGACCGTGCGCAGCGAATATTTTCTCGATCGGCGTCGCGGTTCGTATAGCGCCACGACCGATGTATCGATCGATCTGACCGATCCCATCGTGAATCAACCATGGACTGGCGACCGCCGCGGCGTGTATCTGGAAACGGTTTATCGGCTCAATCGCACCTGGGACCTGGGCTACCGCTTCGACAAACTCTGGGCCGCCAGCACCGGCCCGTTCGCGAGCAACTTCGATCCGGTACGGCACAGCGTGGAACTGACCTGGCGCAACAGCGAGTTCAGCTACTTCCGCCTGCAATACAGCCATGACGATCCCGCGCGCGGCAGTGGTGACAACGCGATTTCCCTGCAATATGACGTCAGCCTGGGCGCGCACGGCGCGCACAAGTTCTAGATCGTCCTGCAAGCAATTCCAAGAGAATACAAATGAATAAATTAGTATTTGCAACTTTGTTTCTTTTTGCAGTCATTGCGCGCCAAGCGCACGCGCTCAACGTATTCGCGTGCGAGCCGGAGTGGGGTTCGCTGGTGCACGAACTGGCAGGCGACGCTGTCAGCGTCGATGTTGGTGCGGGCGCACTTCAGGATGTGCATGTGATCGAAGCCAAGCCGAGCCTGATCGCCAAGGTGCGACGTGCCGACCTCGTGGTCTGTTCCGGTGCCGATCTTGAAGTCGGTTGGCTGCCGCAGTTGATCCGGCAGGCGGGCAACCCGAAAGTCGCTTCAGGCCTTGGATATTTCATGGCCGCCGATCAGATCACCACATTGGAAAAACCCTCCAAGCTCGATCGTTCCGAAGGCGATATTCATGCGCAGGGCAATCCGCACTTCCAGCTTGATCCATATCGCATGCTGGTCATCGCTAAAGCACTCGATGCTCGGCTGTCCGAGCTCGATCCCGGCAACGCGGCGAAATACAAACAGCACCTTGATGATTTCAGTACACGCTGGCAAGCGGCGATCAAGG
>JANXVS010000051.1 GCA_025351555.1 Pseudomonadota bacterium
CGCCGCCGACGCATGCCCTATCGTTTCTGATCGATGCCGGCGCGAATTTCCACGGCTACGCCAGCGACATCACCCGCACCTATGCTGCGCCGGATACCGGCGAATTCCAGACCTTGATCGACGCGGTGGATAATGCACAACGCAGCTTTGTGGATAAAGTGCGCACGGGCCAGGACTATGCGGCCTTGCATGTGCACGCGCACCATGCGCTAGCCGGCATCCTGAAGGATCAGGACTTCATCCGCATGTCGCCGGAAAGCGCGGTCGAGTCCGGCGTATCGAGCGCTTTCTTTCCGCACGGCCTCGGCCACATGATCGGCCTGCAGGTGCACGATGTCGGTGGCTTCCAGAAGGACGAAACCGGCGGCACGATCGAAAAACCGCCAGGCCATTCCTACCTGCGCCTTACCCGCACACTGGAACCGCGCATGGTGACGACAATCGAACCCGGGATCTACTTCATCGACCTGCTGCTGGCTGAGTTGAAGAACAAACCAGAGTCAAAAGATATTTTGTGGGACAAAGTGGATAAATTCCGCCGCTATGGCGGCATCCGCATCGAGGATGATGTGGTCTGCACCGACGACGCGCCGGAGAATCTCACCCGCGACGCGTTCGCCGCAAACTGACGGTTGCTGGATTCTTCAGGGGCAAGTGGCTTTTTCCAGGCACACATTGCCACCCATATTGCGCACCGTATTGACTGCCCATTGCGCGTTCGCTCCACCGCCGTTGTTGTTGCTGAAGGTATTTTCTCCGAGCGCGCATCCGGAATCGCAAGCCAGTCCAACACCTCCATTCTTGTTGATGCGGTTGCCGACAGCAGCCGATCCTGCGTTCATGGAGAGCCCGACATCACCATTGCCCACCGCCGTGCTGTTTTCAATGAGTAGTGGGGTCGGCTTGTTTGTTGTGCCCAGGCCCTCCTGACCGTTGCGCACGAACTGCGAATCGCGGATACGCGTCGTTGCATCCGAAGTAGTGCCTTCGATAAACGCTCCGTAGACGTTTTCAGTGACGGTGAGATGATCGAGCACGGTGCCGTCACTGGCACTGAAAAAAATGATTCCGATCGCACCAAAGCCACGCACGGTGCCGTTGTGGACATGAAAAACGCCAGTGCTACCGAAATTCAACCCTCGATAGCCCGCGGCTCCGGTACAGCCGGTCACCGGCGTTCCGGTGCAGGTGCCGCCGCCGTCAATGGTGTGACCATTCAAATCGATATCGACTGCCCCCGTGGCGCTGATCTCCATCGCGTTCACGATCGCACTGCCCGGCGGGGCCAGGTCAGACGTCAGGATATAGCTGCCTGATGTCGTAATCGTGACTGGATAGCCGGCCGTGTCGCCGGCAAAGCAACCGACCGCGATGCAATCCTGATTGATCTCCAGCGCACCGGGGTTCGCACTTGCCGCGAGCGGCATCAGTGCGAAGGCTGACAAAGACCGGAACATAAAACGCATGCAGTTCATGGTGTACTCCTATTCGAATCCATCTCGGAAAATAGTGTCGTTGGTCGCGGCGAGGCCGTCCAGATGAGCCGTGCCCCAGCGGTTGGAAAACGTGCTCAGCGAATAACGCTTGCTCCAGCTGCCGTTGGCCAGATGCAGTTGCAGAATGTCTTCATGGGTGAAGGTCAGTCCGTTGACGTTGCCGCCGGTATCGAACGACACCAGCAAGTCGGTGGTCGTGCTGATCGCGTCGACCGCATCCACGTTCAGGCCATCGGCAAGACCGAGTGCTTTCGCATCCAGCACCTTGGCGCCAAAGCTGCCGCCGCTGAAGGCAATGACATCAGCCGGCCGGATCGTGATGCCGCCGGCAGTGAAAGTCGTGTCGAATGACAGCAGCAAGACGCCGCTCGCGCCCGAACGCGCGACGCCATCACAATGCACACCCTTGGGCACGCCAGCGGCCGCGGCATCGAAGGCCTTGCTGAAGACAGCACCGGAATGCTTGATCACATCGGCGGGATCGAAATAGGTGCCGCCCAGAGTGACGCCGATATCCAGCGCGAACAGCACGTCGCCATTTTTGTCGATCTGGAAATCGCGCAGGTTCGCGCGTTGAGGCAAGCCGGGAATCTGTACGCGCGCTCGACTGTTGCTGACGAGGTTGTCGTTCACATAGTCCTGCCGCGCCGCATACTGGCCTGCACCGACAATATTGGCGCCGATGTCGGCAGAATATTGCAGTTGGGAAATGGGCGGCAACTGCGCCTGCACGGTCATGGCCGAGAGCATCGCCGCGCTTGCGGTCAGTGCAACTAGCGCACCTCGGCCGCAGGATTGTAATTCGGGTAACGCAGTCAACGGCACTGTCGGCTTCATCTTTCCCTCCGGATTCCAGCAAACCTGGTTCCGTTGTCCCTCTACAAACGCGGCAGATGGGTCAAAGCGAACATCCGTGTTGGCCTCGGTGCATAGGCAGAATAGCGCTTGTCACTTCGAGTCCAAGAACTGCGGCTCCGAGATGAAATCGCATGTCCCGGCAGCATGATCGGCGTACACTCCGGCCATGCCGCCAACGGATGATGCAGCGCCCCGCCAATCGGCAAACTCCTGGTTCCGCAGCCCTGCAGGCCGGCGCTATGGTCTGGAATTGACCTTAGTCGTGCTCGCCAAGCTTATTGCCCTGACGATCCTGTATTACGCCTTCATTGCGCCACAGCCGCGCACCGATCTTTCGCCGGGCGCGCTGCAACAGCATCTGCTTGACGCGACTCCCACTGCCGATGCCTCGCCATGATCGATCCTGAAGTTGTCACCTTGTCGCGTCTGCAGTTCGCATTGACCGCTTTGTATCATTTTTTATTTGTACCCTTGACTCTGGGTCTGTCGTGGCTGCTGGCGATCATGGAGTCGGTTTATGCCATGACCGGGCGCGATATCTGGAAACGCATGACCCAGTACTGGGGCGTGTTATTTGGCATCAACTTCGCGATGGGTGTGGCCACCGGCGTGACCATGGAATTCCAGTTCGGCACCAACTGGGCCTACTACTCGCATTACGTCGGCGATGTGTTCGGTACGCCGCTGGCGCTGGAAGGATTGATGGCCTTTTTCCTCGAAGCGACCTTTATCAGCCTGTTCTTCTTCGGCTGGGATCGACTGAGTCGCGTTCAGCATCTGGCCGTGACCTGGCTGCTCGCGCTCGGCACAAACCTGTCCGCATTGTGGATCCTGATCGCCAACGGCTGGATGCAGTTTCCGGTCGGCGCCGAGTTCAATCTCGACACGATGCGCATGGAAGTGACCTCGTTCGCCGCGGTGATGTTCAATCCGGTCGCGCAGGCGAAATTCGTCCATACCGTCAGCGCGGGCTACGTGCTCGGCTCGATGTTCGTGCTCTCGATCAGCGCCTGGTATCTGCTGAAAGGCCGCAATGTGGAATTCGCCAAGCGCTCGATGACGGTGGCGGCAAGCTTTGGCCTCGCGTCGGCGCTGTCCGTGGTCGTGCTCGGCGACGAGTCGGGCTACACGGTGTCGGAAAATCAAAGGATGAAACTCGCTGCGATCGAGGCGATGTGGGAAACCGAACCGGCGCCGGCGTCGTTCACCCTGTTCGGCTTTCCCGATGTGGAAAACCGCACCACGCATTTTGCGATCCGCGTGCCGTGGGTGATGGGATTGATCGGCACCCGCTCGATCGATGGCGTTCTACCCGGCATCCATGAACTGGTCGATGATGTCGTACTACGCATCGGCCGCGGCCTCAAGGCTTACGCGGCGATGCAGCGCCTGCGCGTCGACCACAATGATGCCGCAGCGCGGGCGGTATTTGACGCCAACAAATCGGATATGGGCTATGCCCTGCTGCTGCGACGCAACCTCGACGATCCGTCCAAGGCGACCGCCGCCGACATCCAGCGTGCCGCTGACAGCACGATACCGAATGTGCCGGTGCTGTTCTGGTCGTTCCGCATCATGGTCGCCTGCGGCATGTATTTCATCGCCCTCTTCGCGTATTCATTCTGGCTGGCGAGCAAGCGTCGGCTGGACGCAAATCGCTGGTACCTCAAACTGGCGCTGTGGAGTTTGCCGTTGCCGTGGCTGGCGATCGAGCTTGGCTGGATCGTCGCCGAATATGGTCGCCAGCCGTGGGCGATCTCGGGCGTGCTGCCGACAGCGCTCGGGGTATCGTCGGTTTCCGCCGGACAGGTGCTTTTCAGCATTATTGGATTTGTGGTTTTTTATACCGTACTCGCGGTAGTCGATGCGGTGTTGATGCTGCGCTACGCGCGCAAGGGTCCGGATGGGTTGGGGATGTGGCCGCCGCCGGTGGATGATCGCGCGCATGAGCGCGAGATTGGGGTGGGGACTTAGCATGTCGCATGTGATCGCCGACTTTGTGACAGAGCAGAGCTTCCG
>JANXVS010000052.1 GCA_025351555.1 Pseudomonadota bacterium
CGCGGCGCCAGCCAAGCCTGCGGTCGATACCGCTGCGATCGACGCAAAGTTCAAAGGTGACAAGAAAGCCGAATACAGCTACATGGTCGGTATGGACGTGGGCCGCGGCTTGGGCTCGATCAAGGACGACATCGACATGAATGTGGTGATCCAGGCCCTGCAGGCTTCGATCAAGGGTGACAAGACCACGATGACCGAGGCCGAAGCGCTGAGCGTGCGTCAGGAATTCATGCAGAAGCTGCAAGCCAAGCAAGCGGCCAAGACCAAGGAAGATGCCGAGAAGAACCAGAAAGAAGGCGACGATTTCCTGGCCAAGAATAAATCCAAGTCTGGCGTGAAGGTCACGGCGTCTGGCTTGCAGTATGAAGTCGTCAAGGCCGGCAATGGTCCGAAGCCAAAGGTGACCGACTCGGTGAAGGTGGATTACACCGGCACCAAGATCGACGGCACCAAGTTCGACAGCTCGGTCGATCGCGGCCAGCCGGCCACGTTCCCGCTGAACGGCGTCATCCCGGGCTGGACCGAAGGCATGCAACTCATGCCCGTGGGCTCGGAATACCGGTTCTACATTCCCGCCAAGCTCGCTTATGGCGAACGCGGCCCGGGTGCGATCGGCCCCAACGCAACCCTGATCTTCGATGTGAAGTTGATCAGCATCGAAGCGCCGGCTGCTCCTGCCGCCGCCGTCAAGCCGGCCATCGTGCCGACGCCCAAGCCTGCTGAGGCCAAGCCGGCTGCCAAGAAAGACTAAGCAGTCTGTAACTGCACAGAGCGAGGGCGCGGAGTTTCCGCGCCTTTTGCTTTTATGGCCATGGATGGCCGGTATGCCGGAAATGCAGGAGCATTTTCCGGCGATGGGGTCGGTGCCGCGCTTGGCCCGGAGCCCACCCGCTCACTACAATGCACGTTCCGCACACACGTGCCGTGCGCGATCGATTTGGAAGACCTCATGCGCGTTACCATTTTTGGCACCGGTTATGTCGGCTTGGTCACCGGAACCTGCCTGGCCGAGGTCGGCAACGACGTGGTCTGCATGGATGTCGACGCGGACAAGATCATGCGTCTGGAACGCGGCGACATGCCGATTTTCGAGCCGGGCCTGGCAGAACTGGTCGCCGCCAACCGTGCCACCGGACGCTTGCGCTTCACCACGGACGCCGTGGGCGCGATCGCGCATGGACAAATGCTGTTTATCGCCGTGGGCACGCCACCGGACGAGGACGGCAGCGCGGATCTTTCGCATGTGCTCAGCGTTGCCCGCGATATCGGTCGGCATCTGGATGCGTATGCGGTCGTGGTCAACAAGTCCACGGTGCCCGTCGGCACAGCCGACCGGGTGCGTGAGGCGATTGCCGCCGAGCTTGGCGGGCGAAGTGTAAAAGTGGATTTCGACGTTGTTTCCAATCCGGAATTCCTCAAGGAAGGCGACGCAGTCAAGGATTGCCTGCGCCCGGATCGCATCGTGCTCGGCTCCGACAGCACGCAGGCGATCGAGTTGTTGAAGACCCTGTACGCGCCGTTCAACCGCAACCACGAGCGCATTGTGCTCATGGATGTGCGCTCGGCCGAGCTGACCAAGTACGCCGCCAACGCGATGCTGGCGACCAAGATCAGTTTCATGAACGAGATGGCGAACATTGCCGAGCGCGTCGGCGCCGACATTGAATTGGTACGCCATGGCATCGGCTCGGACCCGCGCATCGGCTATTCCTTTATCTATCCCGGTGCGGGCTACGGCGGCTCGTGTTTTCCCAAGGACGTGCGGGCATTGGAACGCATCGCGCGCAGCCACGCGTATGAGGCACGTCTGCTGACGGCGGTCGAGGCGGTCAATCGTGAGCAGAAGGAAAAACTGTACGAATTGATAATGCGACATTTTTCGGGGGACGTCGCCGGCAAGACCATCGCCGTATGGGGTCTGGCGTTCAAGCCCAATACCGACGACATGCGCGAGGCGCCGAGCCGGCGTCTGCTGGAACAACTGTTCACTGCGGGAGCAAAAGTGCGCGCGCACGACCCGGAAGCGCACGCCGAAGCGCAGCGCATTTATGGACAGAGTGCCGAGATCACGCTATGCGATGAGCCTTATGCCGCGCTAGACGGCGCCGATGCGCTGGTGATCGTCACCGAGTGGAAGGCGTTCTGGAGCCCGGATTTCGCCCGCATCCGCAAGAGCCTGAGTTCGCCGGCGATCTTCGATGGCCGTAATATTTACGAGCCACGCGCCGTTGAGGCTGCGGGCATCGCCTACTATGGCATCGGTCG
>JANXVS010000087.1 GCA_025351555.1 Pseudomonadota bacterium
ATGGCATCGGCTGCCTGCGGAGTGAGGACGACCTCGGCATAACTGGTGAGTTCTATGGTCTTGCGCGAACGCGAACGGTTGATCAGGCGGATGCGGCGCAGTTCGATGTCATCTTCCGGCGACACGGCGATATCGGTGCGCGCAAGGTATGGTCGGCGACGTTTCAGCCGATCCTGGCGGCGGCGGATTCATACGAAGCCACGTTCACCGAACCCAAAGTTGAATTCCGCCGGCGCGACGACCAGATCGACACGCACACCGATATTGCCGTCTCGCCGGAAGACGACATCGAACTGCGCCGCATCCGCTTGATCAACCGTTCGCGTTCGCGCAAGACCATCGAACTGACCAGTTACGCCGAGGTCGTGCTGACGCCGCAGGCGGCCGATGCCATGCAACGCGGCTTCAACAATCTGTTCGTGCAGACCGAAATTGTCGCCGAGCGCGAAGCCATCGTGTGCACGCGTCGTCCGCGTTCCAGTGACGAGCAACCGCCATGGATGCTGCATGTGATGAAGGTGCGCGGCGGACAAAGTATACAAACGTCGTACGAGACCGATCGCATGCGCTTCATCGGCCGCGGCCGGACCCTGGCCAATCCCATTGCGCTCGGCGAATCCGCAGAATTGTCCGGCTCGCAAGGTTCCGTGCTCGATCCGATCGTCGCGATCCGCCACCGCATCGTGCTGGATCCGGAACAAACGCTCACGATCGATATCGTCTGCGGAGTTGCCGAAAATCGGACTGCCTGCATGGGCCTTATCGACAAGTATCAGGACAAAGCACTCGCCGATCGCGTGTTCGATCTGGCCTGGACGCATAGCCAGGTCGCGCTGCGGCAAATCAACGTCACCGAAGCCGACGCACAGCTTTACGGCCGCCTCGCCAGCCGCATCATCTACGCCAGCAACGTGCTGCGCGCCGACGCCGTCACCATCGCAAACAATCGGCGCAGCCAACCCGGTTTATGGGGTTACGCCATTTCCGGCGATCTGCCGATCCTGCTGCTGAAGATCCGCGACGCGGACAATATCAGCCTCGCGCGCCAGCTCGTGCAGGCGCACGCTTACTGGCGCATGAAGGGTTTGGCGGTCGATCTGGTGATCTGGAACGACGATCGCGGCGGCTATCGGCAATTGCTGCACGATCAGATCATCGGCTTGATCGCCGCCGGCATCGAAGCCAATATCATCGATCGGCCCGGCGGCATTTTCGTGCGCCCGGTCGAGCAGATTTCGCCCGAAGACCGAGTGCTGTTGCAAGCGGCCGCGCGCGTGATCATTGCCGATGAGCGCGGCGCGCTGATCGAGCAGGTCAAGCGCCGCGAGCAGATCGATCTGCCGATTCCGCGCTTCGCTGCGACGCGGGCCGCGCGCATCAACCTCGAACAAGATGTCGATCCAGCGTTGTCGCAGACTTTGCTGTTCAATGGATTCGGCGGCTTCTCGGCCGATGGCAGTGAGTACATCATCACTACGTCGGCCACACACCCAACGCCACTGCCGTGGGTGAATATCCTGGCCAACCCGCAGTTCGGCACGGTGGTTTCCGAAAGTGGCTCGGCCTATACCTGGGCCGAAAACGCGCACGAGTACCGGCTCACGCCATGGCAGGACGATCCGGTCAGCGATTCGACCGGCGAGGCGTTTTATCTGCGCGACGAGGAGACCGGGCAGTTCTGGTCGCCATCGCCATCGCCGGCCTGCGGCGCGACGCCATATACCGTGCGCCATGGTTTCGGCTACAGCGTTTTCGAGCATTCCGAATGCGGCATCCAGACCGAACTTTGGATGTATGTCGCGCTCGATGAACCGGTGAAGTTCTGCGTACTCAAGGTGCGCAATGTGTCTTCCGGGCTGCGGCGTTTGTCCGTCACCGGCTACATCGAGTGGGTGCTCGGCGATGTGCGCGCGAAATCGGCGATGCATGTAGTCAGCGAAATCGATCAGAACAGCGGCGCGCTGCTGGCACGCAACGCATTCAACACCGAGTTCTCCGCGCGCGTGGCGTTGTTCGATGTCGACGATCCGATGCGAACCATCACCGGCGATCGCAACGAATTCATCGGGCGCAACGGCAATCTGAAAAATCCGGCGGCGATGCGGCGCACGCGGCTGTCGGGAAAAGTCGGTGCGGGCATGGATCCGTGCGCCGCAATCCAGGTGCCTTTCGAGCTCGCCGAAGGCAAGACGCGCGAGCTCATCTTCCGTCTCGGCGCCGGCCACGATGCCGAGCACACCAGCGACCTGGTTCTGCGTTGGCGCAAGCCCGGCACCGCGCGCGATGCGCTGGACGAGGTGCGTGCCTACTGGAAGCGCACGCTCGGAACGGTACACGTGCAGACGCCGGACACATCGCTCAATATCCTCGCCAACGGCTGGCTGGTGTATCAGGCGATTGCTGCGCGCATCTGGGGACGCAGCGGCTACTACCAGTCCGGCGGCGCCTGGGGTTTCCGCGATCAATTGCAGGACGCGATGGCGCTGGTGCATTGCGAGCCGAAAATGTTGCGCACGCAATTGCTGTTGTGCGCGTCGCGCCAATTCAAGCAAGGCGATGTGCAGCACTGGTGGCATCCGCCGTCGGGTCGAGGTGTACGCACGCGCTGCTCCGACGATTATCTGTGGCTGCCGTTCGCCACCAACCGCTATGTCACAACCACAGGCGATGTGGCCGTGCTGCAAGAACGCGTCGCCTTCCTGGATGGTCGCTTGCTCGGCGACGGCGAAGAATCCTACTACGACTTGCCGACACGCTCGGCCGAAACCGCGACGCTGTACGAGCATTGCCAGCGCGCGATCGAGCATGGCCTGCGCTTGGGCGAGCGCGGCTTGCCGCTGATGGGCTCAGGCGATTGGAACGACGGCATGAACAACGTCGGTATCCATGGCAAGGGCGAAAGTGTCTGGCTGGCGTTTTTCCTGTACGACGTGCTGACGCAGTTCGGCGAAATCGCCACTCACTCCAGCGACTCCGGATTTGCCGACCACTGCCACAGCGAGGCTGTGAAGCTGCGCGCAAATATCGAACAGCACGCATGGGACGGCGGCTGGTACCGGCGCGCCTATTTCGACGACGGCACGCCGCTGGGTTCGGCCTCGGATGTGGAATGCCAGATCGACTCGATCGCGCAGAGCTGGTCGGTGCTTTCCGGCGCAGGCAGCAGCGAACGCCGCGCAACGGCGATGCAGGCGCTGGATCAGCGCCTGGTGCGGCGCAAGGATCACCTGATCCAATTGCTCGATCCGCCGTTCGACAAATCCGCGATGGACCCCGGCTATATCAAGGGCTATGTTCCCGGAG
>JANXVS010000096.1 GCA_025351555.1 Pseudomonadota bacterium
GCAATTGCCCGGACAAATGCTGTTGTGTGGCGAGTTGCCTCTGCGTTTGCTCCCTCAATTGTTGTTGCGCGGCGAGTTGCGCTTGCACTTGCTCCAACAATTGCTGTTGCGCGGCGAGTTGCGCTTGCGCCTGCTCCAACAATTGTTGTTGGGCGGCGAGTTGCGCTTGCGCCTGCTCCGACAATTGCTGTTGGGCGGCGAGTTGCGCTTGCACTTGCTCCAACAATTGCTGTTGGGCGGCGAGTTGCGTTTGCGCCTGCTCCGACAATTGCTGTTGCGTAGCGAGTTGGCCTTGCGCCTGCTCCGACAATTGCTGTTGCGCGGCGAGTTGCGTTTGCGCCTGCTCCGACAATTGCCGTTGCGCGGCGAATTCGGCAAGCCAGCGCTCGCCCTCGCTTGCATTATCGCGTAGCTGTTCGCCAAGCAGTGCGTCAATCTTGCTCAGCCGCTGATTCGCCTCGGTACCCGCTTGCGCGCGCCCGTGGGCGACATGAAAGTCGAACGCCGCCTGGAATTCCGCAAGCAGCGCGTCGGGCGCCGGCGCCAATGGAAAACCGGACACCGCCACGGCGCCGCCGGTCTGACATTGCATTTCCAGCCAATGGCTGAGCACGTCCTGCGCCGGTGAGAGCAGCATGTGCGACTGCATCGTGCTGCGGTGCAAGCGCACATCAAGAAACGCCGACAGTTCCCGGTCCGACGGTTTATGCAAGCCGGTGATGCCAAGCTGACGCAACCCGCGCAGCAGGCGTGCCGATTGCGCCTGGGGATGCGCCAGCAATTCCGCGTAGGACACGAATAGCACGCGCTCGCCGGCCAGGTCCGCGAGCAGGGTGCGCAGATATTTTTCCCACAGGGCAATGACGTAAATCGAAGTGAACGTTCCACGCGGACCGCTGGACATCGACGCCGCTATCTCACGCGGATCGCGCACGACCACCACGTAGGCTGGCGCCTTCAGCAACGGACGCCATTGCGAAAGCAACAGGCACAGGCGCGGATCCTTCGCCAGCCACGGCTTGCCCTCGGCATCAAGTTTGTCCACGAGGTTTTGCAGCTGCTGCGAGAAACTCTGGCAGGCCTCGGCGTCCAGATTGCGCGGATCGAAACCGGCGAGCCGGTTCCACGCATGCCCCGTGGTTGCCAGCAAGCGATCATGAATCGCATTGAGCTCGGCGCGTTCCCAATAGCCGGTTGGGTTGTCCTCGGGATGTGCCGGCAACAGCTCCTCCGGCGCTCCGATCTGCGCGCCCATCAAACCGAGCACGCGCGCAGTGGCAGACGTGCCGGAGCGGTGCATGCCTAGAACCAGGATCGCCTGTGACGCATTCGCGACCCGCGCGATCGCGTTGTCGCCAGCGACGGCCGTGCCTGCTTGCTCCGCCAACGGCTGCTCCGGTTTTATCGTATCGCGGTAATCGCTGCCCATCTTGCATTCCACGGCCCTGACTGCCCGCCCGCGATGATACTTGATCCGTGCCGATGGCCGGGGATTTGTAGGGTGCTTTGGCTAGTCGAACGGGCTCTACGGCAGGGGATGGAAGCGGTTGCGGAAGATCACTGGTCCGTTCTTCATGGAGAATGATGCGAGACGTCGTCGGTTTATACTTGAACCCGCCGGACAATGCCGAGGCGCGGGGCTAATGCTGGAACAGCACACTAGGGTCCTGAAAAGGCAGCTGCCCGTCGGCAGCATAATAATGTAGCGACGCTATCGGTTGTTGACAAGTTCCCAGGGTCATAGACTGTACCGACAGCGCGATGCAAGCGAGAAATATGGAATTGGAATCACACCATCGTACGCGTGAAACTGGCCGATCTGGTTCTGCAATCTCAAGCCGATCAGACTTCGTAAAGTTGCTGGAAGGCGTCCCTTCGATTCTAGAGATAGGTCCGTTCACCAACCCACTTTTACGCGGGCCTAACGTCAAGTACTTCGATGTACTTTCGACCGAGGCGCTGAAACAGCGAGCGTCGGCGCATGGCCTTGATGCAGGTCGGTGTCCGTGTATCGATTTTGTTTCAAAAAGCGGCGACCTATCGATCGTCAGCGAACAATTTGATGCGGTTGTCAGCTGCCACGTGATCGAGCACCAGCCCGACCTACTCAAGCATCTTGTCGACGTTGACAAGATTCTGCGCACTGGCGGCCGCTACTTTCTTGCGATCCCCGACAAACGCTATTGCTTCGATCATTACATCGCAGAAAGCACGGTTGCCGACGTGCTGGATGCGCATGTTCGCAAGCGCCGTCTACACGATGTTGCAAGTATCATCGAACATCTTGCGCTTACCACGCACAATGATGCCGCGCGTCACTGGCGCGGAGACCACGGAGAACAAACTTACAGGTCCGCGCCGGCACTAATTCGCGAGGCGATCAATCAGTATTTGCGCCTGGAGAATGACGGCTACATCGATGTGCACGCGTGGCAATTCGTTCCTGATTCGTTCAAGGATCTGATGCAGACTCTCGAAACATTGCAATTGTCTCCGTATCGAGTAGGGCATATCTATACGACGACTCGGGGCTCGAACGAGTTCTATGCGATTCTCGAAAAGACAACGGTTCGCATGTTGCCGTTGGGGGACGAATTACCCATCGGCTTTGACGCGGACCAGTATCTGATGGCCAATCCGGATGTCGCAAAAGCTGGTGTCGATGCCAAGCAGCACTACTTTAGCTATGGACGCAATGAGGGACGCAAACTGCGCCCTTGACGTTGATTAGCCGTCGAAACCGTCGTTGAAAATTATGTCGGTGTTGTCGAGCACGATCGGCCCACCCGAGAACTGCAGAACGGTATTCAGTCCGTCCGTTGCTTGCACACCTACGTAATAAGTAGCGTTCGGGATCGTGCGCTTGGTCGTGAAGCGATACTGCTGCGCGCCGGTCACGTAGGGCAGCGTCGCAATCGTAATGCTCTGGCTCAAATCGTTGGTCCGGTTAGGATTGAGCAGCAGGCGCACGCTGCCGCCGGCAGCGGTTTCAGGGTCAGTCAGAGACCAGGTGGTCGTATAGCTCGGATTTGCAGTAGCAAATGGGGCAAGGATGACCGAGTCCAGGCGCACGTCGTGGCAGGTGTCCATCGTGCTGCAGCCACCCGGTGGCGTGAACTCGTCTGGATCGATGCGGAACACCGCCTTCGTGCCCGACCAGGTGCCGCCATTCGGGTTTGCCTCCAGCGGCGCCGCTGCCAAGTCCGGAATGCAATATTCGCTTACCACCGTGTCGCCTAAGTTGTCGTCCAGCGATATGGGCTGCGACGTGGTCAGGTTGTTACCTGCCCCCCAGAACACGCGCGCGGCCGCGCCGACACTGCGCGACCCGAACACCTCCTGCTTGAAGCACAGCGAACGATAGAGGCTGGTATCGACGGTGTTTCCGTGCAGGTTGAGAATCCAGCCGGGATCGCTGGTGGCGGGCCGTCCGTAGAACGAATTGGGTACGGTGGTGAAGTTTGAACTGGCAAAGTTACTGATAACGGAAAAATCAGCGGCATCCATCGGTCCCCAAGGATTACCAGTCACAGTTTGCGCAAAGTTCAATGACTGCTCACCGCGCACGCTGGGGGCGGTGATAGCGATTTGCGGAGGGTTGTTGATATGGAACGTTGCGGTACCGGATACTGCCGTGGCGTGGCGAGTAACTTGAATCGTGTACTGACCCGGCGCCAGAAATGTCATATCTGCCTGGTAGCTTATTCCACTGACACTATTGACCAGCGCGTAACTCACACCGCTGGAATCGATGGCCGCAATATCGTAGGTGCTGCCGCCGGGCGCTCCCGAATCGGTCCATTGCACCATCGTATTCTGTGTTGAGACTGGTGCCGTGAGGCGGATCCAATCGATGTCGAAACCCACAGGATGTCCATTGGCGGGATCGACGCGCAAGCCCGCTAACTGAGGATAGTCCGTCCACTGCACAGGTCCGAACAAATCAGTCACCATATCGATGGTGACTATGGACCACTGGTTTGTGGGCAACGCATGGTAGTGGGACACGCCGATAGTGTTGGTTACGGTGCTGTCACCGTTCAGGTAGAAATAGACATTGACGGCTTGCCCGGCAGTATTTGCGCGTAGCTTGATCGTGACGTACCGATAGCGTCCCGTATCAATTGGGTGACTCGCGCCGCGGCTCAAATTGACTGTGCCGCCAATACCCATATACAACGGAAAGAGGCCGGCGCCGTCAATCAACGTCGAGCCTGAAAATATGCCGCCGCTGAAGGTCATTCCGGAAACATATGCTGCCGATTCCTGCGTATCGATGTCGACAGCATCGTTCATGTCCCACGCATTGCCCAGCACCTGAGTGGCGAAATCATCGCCTGCGGGAACAATTGTTGACGACGTCGGCTGCGTAACATTCAACGCTTGCGTCGGATTTTCAAATGTCGATGCGCCAATCAGAAAAATCGCGCATAGCGTGAGTTTTCGCGATGGCATCAAATTTAATTTTGAACGAGAAAACGCAGACCGGATTTTGCTCAGCATGGGTATCGACCTGGCTGCTGCAAGGAATTCAGTCTACTCCGGCATGTTCCGTCGTGCTATTGAACGACAGGTCGCGAACATAGCTCCAGTCGCATGCAGTATTCCCGCCACCATGTCCCGGATCGACACGGTATTCGACACGGTCACCCGCCTCCACAGCAACATCGTCAAGATCGAAGCGGTGTGCGCCGCGATCCTTGTGTATGTGAAACGGGTCCAGCTCGAGATGCAGCAATTGCGATTCGGTGCCCTCGTGCAATCGCACCAGACTCATGCCAATGCCGTCGGCCGCAGAGCAGTTGGACGTAGTCAGGGCCGCGCTGCGGATTCCAAACTCGCCGGATA
>JANXVS010000131.1 GCA_025351555.1 Pseudomonadota bacterium
CTCTCCAGCGCCGCCTGGGTGGTGCCGCCGGGTGAGGTCACGCGCTGGCGCAGTTCGGTTGGCGTGGCGTCGTCCTCGATCAACATGCGGCCCGCGCCGAGGCAGGTTTGAGTCGCCAGCGCGCGTGCGGTTGCGCGCGGCAGGCCCTGCGCGACAGCGGCATCCTCCAGCGCTTCGACCAACCGGAAAAAATACGCGGGGCCGGAACCGGAAAGTGCCGTGACCGTATCCATTTGCGCCTCGTCATCGATCCACAGCGACAGCCCGGCGGCGCCGAGTATACTTTGCGCCAGGACGCGCTGGGCCGCATCGGTGCAGGCATTCGCGCACAGCCCGGTTGCGCCCGCGCCGATCAGGGCCGGCGTATTCGGCATGCAGCGCACCACGGCGACGCTGCCGCCGAGCCAGCGTTCCAGCTGATCGATGCGAATACCGGCAGCGATCGAAATGACCAGGGGCTTGCGCGTTTGAGCGAGAGCGCACAAACCGGCGCAGACGATTTTCATCACCTGCGGCTTGACCGCGAGCACGAGCACGTCGGCTTCGCGCGCGGCCTCTTCGTTACCAGCGTGAACGGCGACCGCGAAGTCGCGCGCCAGCGCATCGCGCAAGTCGGCATTGGGTTCGGCAACGGTGATGCTTTGTGGTGAGGTGCCGTTACGGATCAGGCCGCCGATCAGGCTGCGTGCCATGTTGCCGCCGCCGATGAAGGCGATGCGCGCGCCGGTTGGCGAGGATACACTTGGAGTTGTACTGGATTGGTTCATGACGATCTGGTCGGACGAAACGCGAAGGATAGCAGCGCCGCGCGTCCTAGTGGTGCCGCTGTTACTGCGCTAGAGCGTCAACCGGGACGATGATCAACACGCAGCGATTCGTCGCGCGTCCTTCGCGGGTTTCGTTGGGACTGATCGGATTTTCCGGCCCCAGTCCCTGCTCGGTGATGTTATCCACGACAAAGCCGTTGGCGACGAACTCGTGCGCCACGGTATGCGCGCGGCGCAGCGACAGTGCGATGTTGTGCTCGCGCGGGCCACTGTTGTCGGTGTGTCCCTCGATGCGCAGGCGACGCACCTTGGCCTTGAGCAATTCGTCCGCGGTCTTGGCGATCGACCGCTGCATGCTGGGCTTGAGGATGTCCTTGTCCAGCTCGAACGAAATCGGCTCCGGCAGGTTCAACAGCCAACCGTCGTCGGTCTGGACGAAACCGAGCGAATGCAGCGCGGTCTTCTGGAGTTCGGCTTGGGTCGGGCCGCTCGGCTTCACCGGCGCGTGGCATCCGGCCAGCGCAACCGCCAACAGCAGTGCCACGATCCGACCCCTGTGCATGTCCGCCGCCCCTCGCCGCAACTGCTGCAGTGCCACCAGCGACCCATGCTAGTGTTTGCTCGGGTCGGGTGCAAATTCGGGTACCGGTGTCCAGCGCGTGACGGCGGCCGCTGCATAGTGCGTTCCCTTCACGCTATACATGGCCTTGTCTGCCAGTTGCAGCAAGGTATCGGCATCACTGGCACTATCAGGATAGATGGCGATGCCGACGCTTACTCCGGGGTAGATCAGGTGCGCGCCGATCGTTAGGGGTTGTTCCAACGCGGCCTGCAAGCCGGCAAGCAGATCGCCGTCGCCTTGCAATGGCAGGCTTTCCGGCCGCAACCATGGAGCGACGAGCACGACGAATTCATCTCCGCCCAGGCGCGCTGCGATCGCGCCATCGGGCAGCCAGTGTTGCATGCGGTTGGCGGTCTCGATCAGCAGATAGTCGCCGGCGACGTGGCCAAAAGTGTCGTTGACGGCCTTGAACGAATCGATATCCAGATACAGCAGCGCGGCGCGCGCCTGCGAGCGCGCGCACTCGTTCAGGGTCTCCGGCAGCGCGCGCTCGAACATCGCCCGATTCGGCAGCCCGGTCAGTACATCGTGGAAGGCCAGGCGACGCAGCAGTGAGTTGTGAGCGCGCAGGGTCTGGTCGCGATGCACGATCTCGTCGAGCAGGGTGTTGAACTCGGTGCGCAAGTCGTTGACTTCGGCAATGTCGGCCACCGGCGCGCGTTGCGTGAAGTCGCGATGTTCGATCGCGCTGCGCATGATCGTGCGCAGCTGGGTCAACGGTTGCGCGATGCGATGCGTGTTCCGGCGCGTCACCGCGACCGACAGCAGGCCGACAAATGCGAGCACCAGAAGGTCCGAGCCGATCAAGCCAAACAAGGCATGCAGCATCGGTTCCTGGCCGCCCTGCAGGCGCACTTCGCCGATGACGCGGCCATCCGCGATCACCTTGGCCGCGGCGCGTTCGCCATCCAGGTATGCTGCCATGCGTCCGCCAAAACCGTCCGCCTCGATGCTGCTGCTGGCGCGCAGCTTGCCGGCCGCGTCGAACAGCTCGGCACGGGTCACGCCTTCTTCGGCCGGAATCGCGCGCAGCACTTCTGCGGCGGAACTGTCCTGGTCGAAGATCAGCGCCGGCTGGGTTTCGATGGCGGTGATCTGGGCCAGATTGTTCAGGTGCCGGCGCGTCTGCTCGTGCAGGTAGTGATAACCGACCAGCGACGCACCGAGGCTGGCGAGCAGGATCGCGGCCACGTACACCATGAGCTGCGCCCGGGCGAAACTCTCGATCAGCGTGCTGCCACGTGCGTGCTGGCCGTTCATGGCGCGTCAGCGTCCGCCGCGTGCGGGCGAGCGAGCATCAGCAGTTGCGCGTTGATCGCCAGACCGGAACTTTTCACGGCGCTCAGATTGACTTCAAAGCCGCCTTGCGGCTCCTGCAGATGCAGACAGATGAGGCCGCCGGCGCTGCAAAAATTTTTGCCATCGCCGACCGTCAGCACCCCGCGCAGCGTATGCGCAAGCTGCAGAAAACGCGTTGCTTGCGTGGCGTCCATGGCGCTCAGATCCAGGATCTGGCAGGTGCCGAGTGTGTCGGTTGCGCTCACGTGACGGACGACGAACGGGCGGTCGCGCGCGGACAGGCCGGCGTAGTACGCGTCAGATGTGCTTGCGGGCGAGGCGACACACACCTGCCAGGCTGTGATCGCGGCATCGTCCGGCCAATGCACGTAAAGCACGAAGCGGCTGATGTAGTCCTGCGGCGAGGACAATCCGGCGGGCGCCGCATGCTGAATCAGCGCGCCGACCGATCGCGCGCTGCCGCTGGCGTCGATCGCGAACGACGGATTGGCAAGACCTGCCGCCAACAGCACTGCCAGCAGCCGACACCACGAAATGCGTTGGCGCGATGTGGCAAGCGGGCACGGGACGATAGGCATGGGTGCCCGGCGTTTCCGCGCTACGCCCGGGTGCCGAACAGGGCCGAACCGACCCGCACCATCGTTGCGCCTTCGGCAATCGCCAACTCGAAATCGTCGGACATGCCCAAGGACAGAGTATCCACGTGTGGATGCGTTTCGCGCAATCGTTGCATCAGTTCGCGCATGCTGCGGTAAGCCGCCTGGCGCAGCTCGGGGTCCGCATGCGGTGCCGGTATCGCCATCAGCCCGCGCAGCGCCAAGCGCGGACTCGCAGCGATTTTTTCTGCGAGTGTCGGAATCAGTTCCGGCGCACAACCGGATTTGCTCGCCTCATCATCGATATTGACCTGGATCAGCACATTGAGCGGCGGCATGCTCTCGGGACGATAGCGGTTGAGCGGCGCGATCAGTTTTTCGCGATCAAGACTCTGCAGCCAGTCGAAGTGTTCGGCGACGTCGCGGGCCTTGTTCGATTGCAGCGGGCCGATCAGATGCCATTGCAGCAGCAGACTATGGAGTTCACGCTGTTTGGTGAGGGCTTCCTGCACGTAGTTTTCGCCAAACGCCAGTTGTCCCAGCGCGACCAGTTCGCGGATAGCCGCCGCTGGCTTGGTTTTGGACACAGCAAGCAGGGTGACCTCGTGCCCGGCACGCTGCGCCGCCACATCGATGCGCTGGCGCAGTTCGTGGTAAGTCCCGCTCACTAAAGTGCTTCCCAAGAAAGTGTCTCCAAGGGGTTGCGCCGGCTTGAATTTATCGCGTTATACTGCAACGGCAAGCGCATCCGGGGCGGTCTGGTCTATCGTATCGAGGGGAATGTCGCATGGATATCGCCGAGCTTCTAGCGTTTTCGGTCAAGAACAAGGCTTCCGACTTGCATCTGTCGGCCGGTCTGCCGCCGATGATCCGCGTCGACGGTGACGTGCGCCGCATCAATATCCCCGCGCTGGAACACAAGCAGGTGCATGCGCTGGTGTACGACATCATGTCGGACAAACAGCGACGCGACTACGAGGAATTCCTCGAAGTCGATTTCTCGTTCGAGATTCCCGGCTTGGCGCGTTTCCGTGTCAACGCGTTCAACCAGAACCGCGGTTCCGGTGTCGTGTTCCGTACGATTCCGTCCGAAGTGCTGTCGCTGGAAGATCTGGCCTGCCCGAAAATATTCAAGGAGCTGATCGATCAGCCGCAAGGTTTGGTCCTGTGCACCGGACCGACCGGGTCGGGCAAATCGACCACACTGGCGGCCATGGTCGATCACATCAACAAGAACGAATACGGGCACATCCTCACCATCGAGGATCCGATCGAATTCGTCCACACCGCGCAGAAATGCCTGATCAACCAGCGCGAAGTACACCGCGATACGCACGGGTTCAACGAGGCCTTGCGCTCGGCCTTGCGCGAAGACCCGGATTACATCCTGGTCGGCGAAATGCGCGATATCGAGACCATCCGCCTGGCGCTCACCGCTGCGGAAACCGGGCATCTGGTGTTCGCGACCCTACATACCAGTTCGGCATCCAAGACCATCGACCGCATCATCGACGTGTTCCCGGCCGGCGAAAAACCGATGGTGCGCTCGATGTTGTCCGAGTCGCTGCGCGCGGTGATCTCGCAATCGCTGCTGAAGAAAGTCGGTGGCGGGCGCATTGCCGCGCACGAGATCATGGTCGGCATACCGGCGATCCGCAACCTGATCCGCGAGGATAAAGTTGCACAAATGTACTCGTCGATCCAGACCGGCAGCCAGTACGGCATGCAGACGCTGGATCAATGCCTGCAGGATCTGGTCAAACGTGGCCTGGTCACGCGTCAACAAGCGATCACCTACGCCAAGAACAAGGAAATCTTCAAGTGAGGCTTGGCGAAGGCGCTTGCCTCACGACCGCGGTAGATGGCAGCGCACGCAGGCATCCGCCGATCGTCTTCTAATGCGTCCGTCGGCCGGGCGCAGGTGTAAGATGTGCCATCAAGCCAGTCGTTGCTGGGAGTCACGTTCATGAGCACCGTAGATTTCACCTCCTTCCTCAAGTTGATGGTGCACAAGAAGGCGTCCGACCTGTTCATCACAGCCGGCGTTCCCCCCTCGATCAAGGTGCACGGGCGTATCGGGCCGATCACGCAGAGTGCGCTGACGCCGCAGCAATCGCGCGACATGGTGCTCAACGTGATGACGCCATCGCAGCGTGAGGAGTTCGAGAAAACCCACGAATGCCAGTTCGCGATCGGCGTATCCGGCGTCGGCCGCTTCCGTGTCAGCTGCTTCTACCAGCGCAACAACGTCGGCATGGTGCTGCGCCGGATCGAGACGCGCATCCCGACGATCGAGGAACTGAACCTGCCGCCGATCATCAAGACCCTGGCGATGACCAAGCGCGGCATCATCATCTTCGTCGGCGCCACTGGTACCGGCAAATCGACGTCGCTGGCATCGATGCTCGGTTACCGCAACCAGAATTCCACGGGTCACATCATCACCATCGAAGACCCGATCGAATACGTGCACAAGCATGAAGGCTGCATCATCACCCAGCGCGAATTGGGTATCGACACGGATAGCTGGGAAAACGCGCTGAAGAACACCCTGCGCCAAGCGCCCGACGTCATCATGATCGGCGAAGTGCGCACGCGCGAGACGATGGAGCACGCGGTCAACTTTTCCGAAACCGGACATTTGTGCCTGTGTACACTGCATGCGAACAACGCCAATCAGGCGATGGATCGCATCCTGCACTTCTTCCCCGAGGACCGGCATCCGCAGCTGTTCATGGATCTGTCGCTGAACCTCAAGGGCGTGGTTGCGCAGATGCTGATTCCGACCCCGGATGGCAAGGCGCGCCGTGTGGCGGTCGAAGTGATGCTCGGCACGCCGCTAGTGCAGGATTACATCCGCAAGGGCGAAATCCACAAGCTCAAGGACGTGATGAAGGAATCCACCAATCTCGGCATGAAAACCTTCGACCAGAGCCTGTTCGAGTTGTATCAGGCGGGCGAGATTTCCTACGAGGATGCCTTGCGCTACGCCGACTCGGCGAACGAAGTGCGCCTGAAGATCAAGCTCGCCCAGGGCGGCG
>JANXVS010000164.1 GCA_025351555.1 Pseudomonadota bacterium
TTTTTACCGTGTCGACCGGGCGCTTCTCGAGTACTGCATCGACCAGGCCATAGGCCTTCGCGTCCGTGGCACTCATGAAGTTGTCGCGATCCGCATCCCGTTCAACCTGCTCGATCGACTTGCCGGTATGGCTGGCCAGCATCTCGTTCAGGCGAGTCTTGATCTGCAGGATTTCCTTGGCGTGGATGGCGATATCCGAGGCCTGACCGGAGAAACCAGCCGACGGCTGGTGGATCATCACGCGCGAATTCGGCAAGGCATAACGCTTGCCCTTGGCGCCGGCAGCCAGCAGGAACGATCCCATGCTCGCCGCCTGGCCAACACAGATCGTGCTGACATCCGGCTTGATGAACTGCATGGTGTCGTAGATCGCCAGACCCGCGGTGACCGAACCGCCGGGTGAGTTGATATACAGGTTGATGTCCTTGTCCGGATTGTCCGATTCCAGGAACAGCAGCTGCGCGACGATGACGTTGGCCATGTAGTCGTCAACCGGACCAACCATGAAAACCACGCGTTCCTTGAGCAGGCGCGAATAGATGTCATAGGCGCGCTCACCGCGGGAAGTCTGTTCGACCACCATCGGCACCAAATTCAACCCGCGGATTTCGTGCTTCATTGAGTCATGACTCATCTTCATCTCCGGCGCGCGGGCGGTCAGACCTGGCGCATCGCTTCGGTGAAACTCAACTGCTGCTCGGTAGCCTGTGCGTGCCCGACCACCCAGTCGGCGACCTGATCTTCGAGCACGCGATTGCGCAGGCTGCTCATCAATTGGGGGTCACGCTGGTAAAGTTCAACCACCTGCGATGGTTCTTCATAGGTCGAGGCAATGGTCGCCAGCGTTTCGGCGACGCGGCGGCTGTCCGGACGGATATCATTCTGACGAGCCAGCTCGCCAATCAGCATGCCCGCGGTGACGCGACGGCGTGCCATCTGATTGAACGCCGCAGGGTCGCCGCTAAAGGTTTGCCCCTGCTGCTGGGCTTGCGCTTGGGCTTGCTGCACGAGCGCGCGCGCCTCGATCTCGATCATCCCGTTCGGCAATTCGATATCCGGATGCGCATCGATCAGCTTCTGCACGACTTCGTTCTTCACGCGCATCGTCAGCATGGACTTGAGTTCACGCTCCAAATTGGCGCGCACTTCAGCGCGGAACTTGTCCATGCCGCCATCGGCGATGCCGAACGTGGCTATGAAGGTCGCGTCGACCTCGGGCAGCTTGGGTTCCTGCACACGGATGATTTTCAGTACCACGTTCGCCTGCTTGCCGGCCAGAGCAGAGATGCGGAAATCCGGCGCGAACATCATGTCGGTGTCGAATTCGTCGCCGGCAGTGTGGCCTACCAAGTGATCTTCCAGCTCCTTGGTCATCGCCGCGGAACCGATGATCGTGCCAACGCGTTCGTGACCCTGCGAAGGATGGGAAAATCCCTCGCCCTGTGCCGCGAATTCAAACAGCACCATGTCACCCGTCTGCGCAGCGCGCTCGACCGGAGCCCAGCTGCGGCGCTGCTGGCGCAGCGTGTCGATCATCGCATCGACATCGGCTTCGCCAACAGTTGCGACCGGCTTGTTGATTGCCAGCGCAGCGACGTCGATCTTGCCCACATCCGGCAGCACTTCGAATGTCGCCGTATATTCGATCTGGCCATCGATAGGTTGACCGCTGGTCGCAATCGACGGTGCCACAGCCGGGCGCAATTGCTGCTCATCCACCGCCTGCTGGAAACTCGTTCGCACGAGATCGGACATGGCTTCACCACGGATCTGCGCGCCGAAACGCTGCTCGATCACCTTGACCGGCACCTTGCCAGGCCGAAAGCCCTTCAAGCGCGTACTGCGGGTCATCTCCGCCAGCCGCGAACTGACCCGGGTATCGAACTCACCGGCCGGAATGCGCACCGTCAGCTTGCGTTCGAGCTTGCCTACGTTTTCAATCGAAACTTGCATACTTGCTCCTCGAATCTTCAAGCGGCGCACTGTCGAAGGCGCGCCATTTTGTACAAATCTACAATGTTGCTACTGTAATCTGGTGCGAAAGGAGAGACTCGAACTCTCACGGGTTGCCCCGCTGGAACCTAAATCCAGTGCGTCTACCAATTCCGCCACATTCGCCCCGCTCTTATCTAACAACGCAGTTGCGCACAGCGCAACAATCACTCCCCTCTCCTGCCTGCGAGAGAGGGTACGGGGTGAGGGCAAGTTTGCGTCCCAATCTCATGGTTAGACGAAAGGTAGTGGTGGGCCGTGTAGGAGTCGAACCTACGACCAAGAGATTAAGAGTTCGATTTGATCTCTTTTAAGCATCGTTGAGCATCAGTGGGCGTGAGCGAGATCAATCGCTTACACCCACCCCTCTCACGCTCGATCATACCCGTCTTTAGCAAGACGTTAGACATCCGTTAGGGAAGCTCTGCGCAGGTGGGCGCGCCGCGCGGATGTGAGGGTACGAGGCGGATCATGGTCGTCACCGCAGTGCCGTTACTGGGTAGATCGGCCGATCAGGGGTGCGATCTGTCGTCGTCTGCGCTCTTTTCGCC
>JANXVS010000165.1 GCA_025351555.1 Pseudomonadota bacterium
ACGCCTGCATCTACTTCCATGATTGCCCGGGTTGTGCCGCCATCCTGAGCCCGAAACCGGGCGATTGCTGTGTGTTCTGCTCCTACGGCTCGACGCCCTGCCCTCCCGTGCAGGCGGCGCAGGGGTGCTGCGGATAGACAGCAGCACGCAGACACCAATACCTGCCGATGCTGCAACGCGGTAACGCGGCTCGAAATCAGCTATAATTGGCGCTTCCCTTTTCCACGAAGCTGCCGGCCACTGGCAGACCCATTGCCATGTCCATTGAAAATTTGCGCAACATCGCCATCGTCGCCCATGTCGACCACGGCAAAACCACCTTGGTCGACTGTCTGCTCAAGCAATCCGGCACGTTCAGCGAACGCACCGTGCTCGCCGAGCGCGTGATGGATTCCAACGACCAGGAAAAAGAGCGCGGCATCACGATCCTGGCCAAGAATACGGCCATTACCTGGCGCGACAACCGCATCAATATCGTCGATACGCCTGGCCATGCCGATTTCGGCGGCGAAGTCGAACGCGTGCTATCGATGGTGGATTCGGTGCTGCTGCTGGTCGACGCAATGGACGGCCCGATGCCGCAGACGCGCTTCGTCACCCAGAAAGCTTTCCAGATGGGGTTCAAGCCCATCGTCGTGATCAACAAGGTCGACCGTCCCGGCGCACGCCCGGGATGGGTGCTGGATCAGACCTTTGATTTGTTCGATCGCTTGGGTGCGACCAACGAGCAGCTCGATTTCCCGGTGGTGTACGCCTCGGCCCTGCACGGCTACGCCAGCCTGGATCCGGACGCGCGCGAAGGCGATATGACTCCGCTTTACGAAGCAATCATGAAGCATGTGCACGCGCCCGTGGTCGATCCCGACGGCCCGTTCCAGATGCGCTTGAGTCAGCTCGACTACAACAGCTATGTCGGCCTCATCGGCATCGGCCGCATCCAGCGCGGCAAAGCGCGCACGAATATGCCGGTCTCAGTGGTCGATCGCGATGGCAAGAAGCGCAACGGCCGCATCCTCCAGGTGCTCGGCTTTATGGGCTTGGAACGCAGAGAGGTTCCGGAAGCTGAAGCGGGCGACATCGTCGCGATTTCCGGTATCGAGTCCTTGAGCATTTCCGACACGGTCTGCGCCATCGATGCGCCGGAAGGCTTGCCAGTGATGACCGTGGACGAACCCACGATCAGCATGACCTTCCAGGTGAACAATTCACCGTTCTGCGGCCGCGAAGGCAAGTACCTGACCAGCCGCCAGATCCGCGAGCGGTTGATGCGCGAAGTCTTGCACAATGTCGCAATGAAGGTGGAAGAAACCGAAGACCCGGACAAGTTCAAGGTCTCCGGTCGCGGCGAGCTGCACCTTTCAGTGCTGATCGAAACCATGCGACGTGAGGGGTACGAACTGGCCGTCTCGCGCCCGGAAGTGATCCTCAAGCAAGTCGACGGCGAAACTCATGAGCCTTATGAGCAGTTGGTCGTGGATATGGAAGAACAATTCCAGGGCGGCGTGATGGAGCGCTTGGGCACCCGACGCGGCCAGCTCAAGAACATGGAGCCCGACGGTCGCGGCCGTGTGCGTCTGGAATACATCATTCCTGCACGTGGACTGATCGGCTTTCAGACAGAATTTCGAACCGTCACCGCCGGCACCGGTTTGCTATTCCATGTGTTCGATCACTATGCCGCGCGCTCTGAAGGCGCGATCGCCAAGCGCCAGAATGGCGTGATGATCTCCAACGGCATGGGCATGGCGCCGGCGTATTCACTGGTCAGCCTGCAGGAACGCGGGCGACTGTTGATCGATGAAGGCGCGGAAATCTATGAAGGCCAGCTCGTCGGCATCCATTCCAAAGACAACGATCTGACCGTCAACGCCCTGCGTGCGAAGCAAATGACCAATATTCGCGCCGCCGGCAAGGACGAGAACGTCCAGCTGACGCCGGCGATCCGCCTGTCGCTGGAACAGGCGCTGGAATTCATCGACGACGACGAACTCGTCGAAGTCACGCCGAAAGCCGTGCGCCTGCGCAAGAAGCACCTGACCGAGAACGATCGCAAGCGGGCTTCGCGGCAGGTGGCGTAGCAGGCTTGATCACCGTCGTGGCAATGTTACTTGTGGAAAATGTTCTCTGACCCTTTTCCCCGGTTGAGTTTCACATTGCCGGGCGCCGTCAGTTGCGACACGCGGCCGCCGGCAAGCCAGGTGTAGACGTAGCTTCCGTCGGGCGTGTCGAGGTGATCGATACGGCCGGTGACGCTGTTGTAGGCGGAGTAACGGTCAAGCCATCAGGGCGCGTGACGAGATTGGATTGCTGATCGAG
>JANXVS010000167.1 GCA_025351555.1 Pseudomonadota bacterium
GTTCCTCACGCAAACCGGCGCTGTACGGCTCGGTGAAGTCCACGTGTTCCACCTTGGCGCCGTCGACGTCGCAAAAGCTGTCGAAGCGGCCGTGGGTGTAGTCAATGATCTGATCCGGCACCGCGAGCACGCGCGGCCCCAGGTCGGCGCGAATGCCGCCCACCGCATTCACGCCGATGATGCGGCGCGCGCCCAGGTCGTGCAGCGCGCGAACATTCGCACGATAGTTCACCCGATGCGGCGCCAGCGTGTGATCTTCGCCGTGACGCGCCAGGAACGCGATGCGATGGCCACCCAGCGAACCACTGACGATTGCGCCCGATGGTGCGCCGAACGGCGTCGATGGTGCGTGCCTTTCCACATTTTCCAATCCGGGAAATGTATACAGACCGGTGCCGCCAATGATTGCCAGATCCAGATTCACAGCAAGCCTCGCTAAATCGCGTAGATGCCGGGCAGATTCCTGCCCTGTTCGTAGTAATCCATACCGAAGCCGAACACATAGCGATCCGGCACTTGCACACCGACAAAGTCGGCGCGAATGCCGGCCGCCGTGCGGCCGTGGTTTTTTTCGCACAACACAGCAATCAAGACACGCCGCGCGCCCTGCTCCAGGCAAAAATCGCGGATCGCCTTCAATGTGTAACCCTCATCGAGGATATCGTCGGCAAGCAATACGGTGCGCCCGCTCAAGCTGGCGCGCGGATGCTTGATCCAGGTCAGCTCCCGGCCACTAGTGCCGCTGCGGTAACGGGTCGCATGTACGTAGTCCAATTCCAGATCGCCAGTGATCGCCAGCATCAGCGCGCCGGCGAAGATCAGCCCACCATTCATTACTGTCAGGAACAACGGAACTTCGCCGTTCAAAGCCGCATCGATCTCTCGGCCCATCGCTGCGATGGCATTTTCCAGCCGTGCACGGTCGTGAAGCAGATCAGCGGTCTTCAGCGCCTCGGCGAGGTCCGGGCGCGCGATGGCGTTGTTATCGCTCATGCGAATGTCGTCTCCTGAGCCAGTGCGCAGACGCGAGCGATGAAACGGTCGCGCTGCGGATTGTCAACCAAGTCCTGCCAGCTCGATGCAAGGGTTCCGCGCAGTGTCGCGACTCGTGCTGGATCGCACGGTTTCGTGCCGGCGTGTGCCGCAAGTGCTTCCGCAACCACCTCCGGTTTGCATACCAGCACCAGATCGCAACCCGCCTCGCGATGTGCGGTGATGCGTGCGCCGATGCCGCCCGCGCTTTCGGCCGCGGCCATGCTAATGTCATCGCTGAACACGATGCCGCGGAAACCGAACTCACCGCGCAGAATGTCCTTGATCCAGACCGGCGAATATCCTGCCGGCAGCGCATCGATGGCCGGATACGCGACGTGCCCCATCATCACCGCCTCGACGCCCGCAGCGAGCGCGTCTGCGAACGGGATTAGGTCGTTCGCGCGCAGTTCGGCCAACGTGCGCAGGTCAACGGCGCTTTCGATGTGCGTGTCTTCGAGCACCGAACCGTGCCCCGGAAAATGCTTGATTGTCGCCGCCATGCCGGCCAGCCGCATGCTGCGCACGTAGGCCAGGCCGAGCACGGATACGACCGCAGGATCAACGTGAAAAGCACGTTCGCCGATGATGCGATTGCCACGCGCAAGATCGAGCACCGGCGCGAAACCCAGGTCGATGTCGATGGCGCGCATCTCCGTCGCCATCAACCAGGCATGTTCTTCGGTCACCGCCAGCGCGTGATGTGGGTCGCGGTCGTAGCACGCACCCAACCTTGCCAGCGCTGGCAGCCGCGTGAAGCCCTCGCGAAAACGCTGCACTGGGCCACCTTCCTGATCGACACAGACCAGGAACGGCCCTGGGCGCAATGCACGTAGCTCAGCGATCAACTCCGTCACCTGCTGACGCAAGAAAAAATTGCGCGCGAACAGAATCACGCCACTGACTGCCGGCGCCGCGATCCAGTCGCGCTCACTGGTGTCCAATTGTGTACTTTTTATCCCGACAATCAGCATGCAAACGAATCCGCTGTGTAGCGAGCCGGCATTGTAGCTATTCGCGTTCGAACAAGGCGATCGATTCGACATGCGCGGTGTGCGGGAACATGTCCATCACCCCGGCACTGACGAGCCTGAAACCGTGTTGCTGCTCGAGGACACCCGCATCGCGCGCCAGTGCGCCCGGATGGCAGGCGACGTAGACCACGCGCCGCACACCACGTTTCGGCAGGTATTCCAGCACCGCCGCCGCGCCGTTGCGTGGCGGATCGAGCAGAAGCAACTCGTAATCGGCCTTCGCCCACGGCGCAGCACGTTGATCAGCGGCAAGATCGGCGCTGAAAAAATCTGCATTGCCGATGCCGTTTTGGAGCGCGTTCTCGCCGGCGCGGCGTACCAGTCCCGCCTCGCCTTCGACGCCGGTCACGCGCGCGGCCCGGCGCGCGAGCGGCAAAGTGAAATTACCGAGGCCGCAGAACAGATCCAGTACACGATCAGTCGGCTTCGGGTCGAGCAGATTCAGGGCGTGCTCGAT
>JANXVS010000208.1 GCA_025351555.1 Pseudomonadota bacterium
CCCTCGATCGTGCACGGCACGCGGGCGAGGCTGCGTTCGCTGCCCATCCATGCCATCGCGAATTCCACCAGCATCAGGCCGAGATCGGCGAGCGTTGCACGCAACAGCTGCTGGCGCGCGCTGTCGTCGAGTTCCGGAAAGCACAGCTCCAGATTGCGTTGCGCAACCCGCCGGCGTTCGCCCGGCAGATGTGCGGTCAACGCGCCCAGCAGGCGTCCCAATGCCAGCAGCGCGCGAAAGGGCAGGCGCGCGAGCAGCCAGATGGCACCGATTGCCAGCCACGAAGGCCAATGCTGTGGCCACAGCAAGGCGGCGCGGAATGGCGGCGGTGATTGAGCAGGCATGCGGGGATTGTAGACGAGCGACGGGATTGAAGCCCCCGGCTTGGTTGCCCTGAGCCTTTATACTCTGCGTCTATGCTCGATCTCATGCCGCTGCGACGCTTCATCTACACGCTGACGATGTATCTGCTGACGCCGGTGATCCTGTATCGGCTGGCGGTGCGCGGGCTGCGCTATCCGGATTATTTTTCGCGCTGGCGCGAGCGCTTCGGTTTTTTTTCCGATCCGCACATCCACGACAGCATCTGGATTCACGCCGTGTCGATGGGTGAGGTCAACGCGGCGATGCCCTTGATTGATGCGCTGATGCAGCGCTATCAAGGCACGCCCTTCGTGATCACGACGGTGACGCCGACCGGGTCGGATCGGGTGCGCCGGGTCTACGGCGATCGCGTGTTCAATGTCTATCTGCCGTATGACTTGCCGGCCTCAATCCGGCGCTTTCTCAAGCGTGTGCGGCCGCGCCTGATCGTGGTGATGGAAACCGAGATCTGGCCAAACCTGTTCTTCGAGTGCCGCACGCGCGGCGTGCCCATCGTGGTCGCCAACGCGCGCCTGTCGGAAAAAAGCCTGCGTGGTTACGGGCCCGTGCGGCCACTGGCGAAAAGTGCTCTGGCCAGCGCGCACTATGTCGCGGCACAGTCGATGACCGATGCGGCGCGATTGCGCGATCTGGGGGCCGATCCCGACCGCCTGGGTGTCGTTGGCAATCTCAAGTACGACATGAGCGTGCCGGCCGAGCTCAAAGCGCAGGCACTGAGTATGCGTGCCGGTTGGGGCGCGCGGCGTCCGGTCTGGATCGCAGCGAGCACGCACGAAGGCGAAGAAGAGCCGGTGCTGAAGGCGCACGCGGCCGTGCTGCGGAAATTTCCCGATGCGCTGCTGCTGTTCGCGCCGCGGCATCCGGAACGTTTCAGGCAGGTCGCGCTGGCCTGCCGCAGCTTTGGTTTCATCACCCGCACGCGCAGCGAAGGCGGCGGCGCTGATGCCGATACGCAGTGTTTCGTGGTCGATACGCTGGGTGAATTGCTGCGCTTTTACGCCAGCGCCGATGTGGCCTTTGTCGGCGGCAGTCTGGTGCCGATCGGCGGTCACAATGTGCTGGAACCGGCGGCGCTGTCGGTGCCCGTCATCGTCGGCCCGCAGACTTTCAACTTCACCGATATCACCGCGAGCCTGATCGAAGCGGGCGCGGCCCTGTGCATCGCCGATGGCGACGCACTGGGCGCGATGGTGATCCGGCTGCTGGCGGACGAACACTTGCGCAAACGCATCGGCGATGCCGGGCGCGCCGCGTTCGAGCGCGAACAGGGCGGGGTATTGCGCACGGTGGGGATTGTTGAGAAGGTGCTCGAGGAGCGCGGCATCGGCGACCGCAAGCCGGAATCCTCGCAATCGCATTGACGGTGAAACGCGCGATGCGCGCAAACGCATCGCGCGTTTTTCTGCTATCGGTTAATCCAGCAACGCATTCACCGCTTCGATGTCTTTGATCTCGACCACGCCGGCAGCCTGCTTGAGTTGCAGGCCGCTGAGCACGAACTGGTGGCGTGCCTGCGAATACGCGCTCTGCGCCTGGAACAGGGTTTGCTGGCTGAGCAACACGTCGACAATGGTGCGGGTGCCGACTTCAAATCCGGCCTGGGTAGCGTCGAGCGAGCTCTGCGCCGAGGTCACGGCCTGCTTGGTGGCTTCGACTTCGCTGATGCCGGCGATGACTGCGCGGTAAGCATTGCGCGTGCTGGCAACGACACCGCGGCGCTGCAGCTCGACCTGATCCTGGGCGGCGTCGCGCTGGAACACGGCCTGACGCGTCTGCGCCGAGACCAGGCCACCACTGAAGATCGGCACGTTCAGAGTGACGCCGATGGTGGTACCGGCGTTCAGCCCGCTGGCTGGAAAGCTGCCCAGCCCGTTGCCGGCGAACGAGGTGGAATTGGTGCCCCAAGCCGGCGTGTCGCTGCGCACGATCGAGGCATTGAGCGTGGGCAAGTGACCTGAGCGCTGGCTGGAGATGTTGTGCTCGGCCGCATCCAGCGAATGCTGGCGCGAGGCCAGTACCGGGCTTTGCTTGAGCGCAACATCGACCCAGGCTTGCAGCTGGCTCGGCTCGGGTTTTTCCAGCGGCAGCTTGTCGCGCAATTTCTTCAGGTCGCCAAAATCCTTGCCGGTGATCTGGGATACGGATTCGCGTGCGGTGTCGGCTGCGTTCTGTGCCGAGATGGCCTGAGCCACAGCCGAATCATGATTGGCGCGCGCGTTGTGTACGTCGGTGATTGCCGAAAGGCCAACCTGATAGCGCTGCTCGGCCTGGTCGAGCTGGCGCGCCAGTGCTTTTTCGTTGGCCTGGGCGAAGGCGGACTGATCTTCGGTGGTGAGCACATTGAAGTACGCCGTTGCTGTGCGCACGATCAGCTCCTGCAGGGCCGCATCGTAGTCGCTGCCTGAAGCTTCTGCAGTCGCATGCGCGCCACGCAGGCGGCTGATATTGCCCCAGTTGAACAGCGACTGGGTCAGTTGTGCCTGAGCCGGACGACTGCGGTCGCGGAACGTGCTGGTGACGGGCAACAGCACCAGGTTGCCCGTGCCGTCAGATACCGGACTGATGCTGCTGTTGCCGCCGTCGTTGTGCAAGTAACCCAGGCTCGCGCTGATCTGCGGCAGCAAGGGCGCGCGCGCCTCGGCGACACCTTCGCCGACCGCATTCTTGGTGGCGTCGGCAATGGCCAGTGTCGGGTCGGCCTGGCGCGCCTGCTGGTAAATCTGCAGCAGATCCTCGGCCGCTGCCGGCAGCGACACGCAGGCGGCGGCAAGGGCGAGTGTCAGCGCGTTGCGTCGGGTACTTTTCAACATTGCAGCAGTTCCTTGATGTGAAGTTCGTTTCAGCGCGCGGGTCACAAAACGAAGAGTTTTGGCGGCGCGGCATGGTTCAAATACGGCACATCGGTTTCGAACAGCGTCTGCTCGTCCCAGTCCGTTTCGCCGCGGCCGGTATGCAAGATCGCACGTTGCGCCGGTGACGTGCCGACAATCGCGAACAGGCGCCCGCCGGGTTTGATCCAGCCGCGCCAGTGTTGCGGCAATGCATTCACGGCGCCAGTGACAACCATCACGTCGAACTGGCGGCCAGGATCGAATCCGCGCACCGCTTCGGCGACCTCGACCTTCGCGTTGCGCACATTGGCCGCGTGCAGGCGCGTGCGTGCCGCGTCGGCGAAATCGGCATGCTGCTCAATGCTTAGCACCTCGCGGGCCAGACGCGCCAGACAGGCGGTGACGAAACCCGAGCCGGTGCCGATCTCCAGCACGCTTTCCTCGCGCGTGGGCGACGCCGCCTGGAGTACGCGGCCTTCCACGACGGGCTTCATCATCACCTCGTCGTGGCCCAGCGGCAGGCACAGGTCGGCGAAGGCCAGATTGCGGCAGGCCGGCGGCACGAAATCCTCGCGGCGTATTGCGGTGAGGGCTTCCAGCACGCGGCTGTCGAGCACGTCCCAGGGACGCACCTGCTGTTCCACCATGTTGTACCGGGCCAGTTCGATATTCAGGGACATGGGCGTCTACCGTTCAGAGAATCAAAAAAGACCAAAAAGAATAGGCGCTCGCAGGCATTCCGGCAATCACAAGATCGCCTGTCGCCGCGCCGCACCAAAGTGCCGGAAGTCATCTAAACCTTTTTATGGCCATGGATGGCCGGTATGCCGACAACGCAGGAGCAGTTGCCGGCGATGGCCATGGATGGCCGGTATGCCGACAACGCAGGAGCAGTTGCCGAGCGCCATGGATGGTGCGAATGCCGAAATTGCAGGAGCAATTTTCGGCGAGCGATGGCCTTCATTCCGGCGCCTGCGTGATCGCCACCGTGCTGCCGTCGGGCTCGCTGACAGCGGTTCCGCGGCGCACGCGGAACCAGGCCGCGTACAGCGCTGGCAGGAACAGCAGGGTCAAAGCCGTCGCCACGAATAATCCGCCCATGATCGCCACCGCCATCGGTCCGAAGAATGCGCTGCGCGACAGCGGGATCATCGCCAGGATCGCGGCAAGCGCAGTCAATACGATGGGGCGAAAGCGCCGAACGGTTGCATCCACGATCGCATCCCAAGGCGCGTGGCCGGCGCCGATATCCTGTTCGATCTGGTCGATCAGGATCACCGAATTGCGCATGATCATGCCCATCAGCGCGATCGTGCCGAGCATGGCGACGAAACCGAAGGGCACATTGAACACGAGCAGGAACAAGGTCACACCGACCAGACCCAGCGGCGCCGTCAGCACCACCAGCAGTACGCGGCTGAAGCTGCGCAGCTGGATCATCAGCACGCTGAACACGACCAGCAGGAACAGCGGCACGCCGGCGTTGACCGAAGCCTGACCCTTGGCGCTTTCCTCGACCGCACCGCCGACCTTGAGCAGATAATCCGGCGGCAGTTGTGCCTGCAACGGGGCGAGCGCGGGCAGGATCTGCGCCGTCACCGTGGCCGCGGTAAGCTTGCCGTCGATATCGCCACGCACGGTGATGGTCGGCAGGCGGTTGCGGCGCCAGATGATGCCTTCCTCGAAACCGTAGTCGACGTCGGCGATCTGGCGCAGCGGAATGCTCTTTCCGGACGCGGTCGGCACCGCCAGGCTTTGCAGCAGCGACAACTGCGCGCGTTCCTCGGGCGGCCCGCGCAGCGAGATCTCGATCAACTGGTCGCGTTCGCGGTAATAGGTGACTGGCACGCCTGAAAGGGAGCTTTGCAGGAAATTGGCCAGATCCTGCGAGCTGACGCCGAGCACGCGCGCACGTTCCTGATCGATGTTCAGACGCACGACCTTGCTCGGTTCTTCCCAGTCCAGGTTCACATTGCGCATATGTGGATTTTGCCGCACCACGTCCGCGACCTTGCGCGCGTGTTCGCGCAGGGTGGGAATATCGGCGCCGGAAACCCGGAGCTGCACCGGATAGCCGACCGGCGGGCCGTTCTCCAGGCGCAGCACGCGCGCGCGCAGTTCGCTGAAGTCGTGGGTGAACAACGCGATCAGATCGGTGCGCAGTTTTTCCCGATCCGCCGGACCCTTGGTCAGCAGCACGAACTCGGCGAAGCTGGCCTGCGGCAGTTGCTGATCCAGCGGCAGATAAAAGCGCGGCGCACCAGAGCCGACATAGCTGACGTAGTTTTCCAATTCCGGGCGCGTGGCGAGCCAGGCTTCGAGTTTCTTCACTTGGGTCTCGGTCGCGGTCAGGGACGCGCCTTCGGCCAGTTTCAGGTCGACCAGCAGCTCCGGTCGGGTCGAGTCCGGAAAAAATTGTTGCTGCACGAAACCGAAGCCGACAATCGACAGCGCAAATGCCAGCACAGTCGCTGCGATCACGGTCTTGCGATGGCCCACGCACCAGTCGACCAGCGCGCGGAAGCGGCGATAGAACGGCGTCGCATAAGGATCGTGAATGCCTTCATCGTGAGCACGCCGATTGCCGCCGCGCAATCGCGCTGGCAGCAATGCGGTCGCGCGCTTGCGCCAGACGCGCAGGCGCGCGGCGAGCGCGTTGGGCGGACGCGCGACGGCGTCACGTTCGTGCCCATGCTCGGGCAGCAGCCAGTGACCGAGGTAGGGAATCAGGATCACCGCAGCAAACCAGGAAATCAACAGCGCGATAGTGACGACCTGGAAAATGGAGCGCGTGTACTCGCCGGTGCCGGATTTCGCGGTCGCGATCGGCAGGAAACCGGCGGCCGTTATCAGGGTGCCGGTAAGCATCGGGAACGCGGTGGAGGAATACGCGAATGCGGCCGCCGCCATGCGGTCCATGCCCTGTTCCATCTTGATCGCCATCATCTCCACCGCGATGATCGCGTCGTCGACCAGCAGGCCGAGCGCGAGCACCAGGGCGCCGAGCGAAATCTTGTGTAGGTCGATGCCGAACAGCTTCATCGCCGCGAACGTCAACGCCAGCACCAGCGGGATCGACAGCGCGACGACGAGGCCCGTGCGCAGACCGAGCGAAAAGAAACTCACCAGCAGCACGATAAGCACGGCTTCGGCCAGCGTATCGACGAATTCACCGACCGAACGTGCCACTGCACGCGGCTGATCGGCGACGCGGTCGAGCTCAAGACCTACCGGCAGGGCCGGGCGAAGGCGGGTAACAGCGCTATCCAGATCGTGGCCGAGGGCGATGATGTCGCCGCCGTCGCGCATCGATACCTCGATGCCGAGCGCGTTCTTGCCGTCGTAGCGCATGCGTGGCTGCGGCGGGTCGGCGTAGCCGCGCTTGACCTCGGCGACGTCGCCGAGACGGAACAGGCGATCGTTCGCGCGGATCGAAATGTCGCGGATCGCATCGACCGAAGCGAACGCACCGCTGGGGCGCAAGTAGATGCGGTCGCTGCCGGTTTCGAAGCTGCCCGCCGGCGTGATCGCGTTCTGCGCCTGCAGCACTTTTTGCACCTGATCGAAGCCGACGCCGAGTGTGGCGAGTTTGGCATTGGATACTTCGATGTATATTTTTTCATCCTGCAGACCGATCAGCTCGACCTTGGCGACATTGGCCACGCGCAGCAATTCCAGTTTGATGCGTTCGGCGTAGTCGCGCAATTGCGCATCGCTGTAGCCGTCGCCGGTCAAGGCGTAGATGTTGCCGAAGGTATCGCCGAACTCGTCGTTGAAAAACGGGCCTTGGGTGCCTGCCGGCAGGGTGCCGCGGATGTCGCCGATCTTCTTGCGCACCTGGTAGAACACGTCCGGCAGCCGTTGCGACGGAATCGAATCGCGGATCACCACGAACACCTGCGATTCGCCGGGGCGTGAATAGCTGCGCAGGAAATCCAGCTCAGGGATTTCCTGCAATTTCTTCTCGATCTTCTCGGTGACCTGCTCGGTGATCTCGGCCGCGGTGGCGCCGGGCCATTGCGTGCGCACCACCATCACCTTGAACGTGAATGGCGGGTCTTCGGACTGACCCAGACCCAGGTACGACCATACCCCGAGCACACCGAGCACAACGATGAAGTAACGCAGCAGCGGGCGATTGTTGAGCGCCCAAGCGGAGAGGTTGAAGCGTGTCATGGAATTTTCTTCGCTCATGTTTCCTTCTCCCGCTGGCGGGAGAAGATGCCCAGCTGCAATTGAAGATGGGCGGATGAATATGATCGTTCATGTCTTCGCAAGGTTTCCCTCACCCCAACCCTCTCCCGCAAGCGGGAGAGGGTGACTTAAGTGCCCTGCGCCGTTGCCTGCTGCTATCGGGGAGGGATTGCGATGCAGGCAACGGACAGGGCGTAACTTGTATATTTTGTTACAGCAGAACTTTTATAACATCAGTGGACGGTTGGCGGCATCGATCGGCGCGATCGCCTCGCCGTCGCGCAACTTGTGCACGCCGGCGGTGACGATCCACTGCTGCGCGCTGACGCCACTATCTAGGGCGACGCCCTGCTCGCGGTAAGCGGCCACGCTCACCGGCGCCAGATGCACCTGATGCGTTTTCGTGTCGACCACCCACACGGCCGGCTTGCCGGCTTGTTCGTACAGCGCCGACAGTGGAACCAGCGATTGTTGCGTCCGCCCCGCATCGACAAAGTAGACACGCGCCGTCTGGCCGAGCTTCGGTGCGGCGTCGACGTCGTCGATCGTCACGCGTAAGCGGTAGGTGCGGGTAACGTGGTCAGCCTCGGGGCTGATCTCGCGCAAGTGTCCATTCAAATGCTTGCCGGCGTCGGCCCAGGCTTCGATCGTGGCCGATGTGTCGACGTGGTAGTCAGCGATGCGGTTCTCGGGCACGGCGATCTCGATTTCCAAGCCGCCATCGCGCGCCAGGGTGGCGATGCTCTGGCCGGCAGCGACGACTTGGCCGGTTTCGGCCGTGATCGTGGTGATGACGCCGGTGTGATCGGCACGCAAGGTCGTGTATTCGGCCTGGTTCTGTGCCACTGCGAGCGCCGCCTGCATTTGCTTGACCTGCGCCTGCGCGGCCTTGAGTGTATTGTTCTGTGCGTCGACCTGGGTCTGACTGATGAAATGTTTGTCGAGCAGCGCGTGATAGCGGTTGTATTCGGATTGGCTCATGTCACGTGCGGCCTGCGCCGAGCCTAAGCCTGCCTGTGCACTGGCGACTTGCAGGCGCAAATCCAGCGGATCAAGTTCTGCCAAGACTTGCCCGGCCTGCACATGCGCGCCGACATCCACCAGCCGTGCCTTGATCTTGCCGGCTACGCGAAAGCCGAGCTGGCTTTCATAGCGCGCGTGCACGTCGCCGGAATAGACTTCGGCGTTGAGCGAGTCGGCCGTTTGCGGATGCGCCACTATCGCATTGCGCGGCGGTTCCGGCGCAGCAGCCTTGCTGGCGCAACCGGTGCTCAAGGCCAGCGTACTGCCCAAGACCAGGGTTACGGCGCATAATCCTGCTATATGGATGAGGTTACGCATGGCTTTGTCCTCGTGGGTATCGATTGCAGCGAATTAGTGAACGCTGTGGTATAGTATCAATACTAAACTGCACTGTCCAGTATTTATAACTCGATTTGATGACCTCTATCCGATCATGAATTTGCCTGCCATTGCCAAGACCTGCGGTCCCGGCCGCCCGAAAGACCTGGAAAAGCGCGCTGCCATCCTGCAGGCGGCCAAGCGCCTGTTCACCACGCTCGGCTTTGATGGCACCAGCATGGATGCGATCGCCAATGCGGCGGGCGTGTCCAAGCTCACCGTCTACAGTCATTATCAGGACAAGGAGCGGCTGTTCACCGCTGCGGTCGAATGCGTCTGCCAGGAGCAGATGCCGGCGGAAATTTTTGCTGCAGACCTGAAAGGGCCGATCCGCAAACAATTGCTGACCATCGCTCGCGCGTTCTTCAGCCTGATCACCAGCGAAGAAGCCATGGCCGTGCATCGCACGATCGTTGCGAATGCGCGTCAGTCCCCCAAAGTCGCGGAACTGTTCTGGGACGCCGGACCCAAGCGCACCCAGGAGGGTTTCGAGTCATTCCTGCGCGACGAAGTGAAAGCCGGCAAGCTCGAAATCACCGATTTGCATCGCGCGGCGTCGCAGTTTTTCTGCCTGCTCAAGGGTGAATGCCACGCACGCATGGAGTTCGGTTGCGGCGAGCTGCCGTGTCCGCAAGAAACCGACGAGCATCTGAATGCGACGGTCGACATGTTCCTGCGTGCGTATTCCCCACGTTAGATCCGCTCCTTGCTGAAAACTGGCGTCTCGCCATCGCCGCCGCTTCGTGATTCAATGCGCGCATGAAGCGGGGGTGCCTGCCGGCGGCCAAGAGCTGCCGACACGCTGAGAAAGTCCCTTCGTACCTGATCCGGGTGATGCCGGCGTAGGAAG
>JANXVS010000269.1 GCA_025351555.1 Pseudomonadota bacterium
GCGTCCACTTGCCTTGGATGATGTCTTGATTCATCGGTTTCTCCAGTGATGCGGGTGGGGTTGCCCACGCGGCCCGCGGTGCCACGAGTGCGGGAGCCACTGTACGCGACACGGGTAAAATCGCGCTTAGATCGAGGTTAATATTCCGATCGCGAAATACTGCACTGACCATCACGCATCCGATTGTGTTGCTTGCCCAACAGCTCGATAATTGAATCCATGTTCTCCCGCCAGCTTTCCAGCTTCGATCGCGCCCTGATCGAAATCGAACGCGCCTTGTCCACAGCACTCAATGGCGTGCCGGAAGCGACGCGGCCTTCACCTGCAATGGGTCTGAGCGAAGCCAAGCTCAACGCAGCCGAACGCCGTCACGCCGCAGGCCTGATGCGAGTCAATCACACCGGCGAAGTTTGCGCACAGGCGCTGTATTCCGGTCAGGCTGCGGTTGCGCGCGATGCCGCCACGCGCACGCAGTTGCTCGCCGCCGCCGCCGAGGAAACCGACCATTTGGCCTGGTGCGGAGAGCGGCTTGACGCGCTTTCCAGTCGGCCGAGCCTGCTCAATCCACTGTGGTACGCGGGCAGTTTCGCACTCGGTGCGGCGGCGGCGCTGGTCAGTGATCGCGTAAGCCTGGGTTTCGTCGTCGAGACCGAGCGCCAGGTCGAAGCGCATCTGGGCGAGCATCTGCAGAAATTGCCAGACGCCGACGCACGCAGTCGCGCAGTCGTGACGCAGATGCAGGCCGACGAAGCGCGGCATGGAAAGACGGCACAGGCAGCGGGCGGTATCGATTTGCCCCCGCCGATCCCGATGCTGATGCGCATCGCGAGCGGCATCATGAAGGCAGTAGCGTATCGTCTCTAGTCGGAGGCGGCCGTTGCTGCAATGCCGGTGAAGTCTGAGAACCTATTCCGTCCGGCGTTGAGCGCCAGTCGTGGCGATATTGTCAACGTACCACCCCATACGTCGGCGCATGGTGGCGCCGGCTTGATCTGCATCATGGCAAGCGTACGCCCGGCCGAGTAGACTCGCCTGCCGTCCCACTTGCGATACCTCCATGACGCGGCCTTCCTCGCTCGACCACGAGCAGCTCCTCGCCTGTGCCCGGGGTGAATTGTTCGGCGCGGGCAATGCACGCCTGCCGTCGCCACCGATGCTGATGTTCGACCGCATCACGCATATCGACGAGCACGGTGGCACGTTCGGCAAAGGCGTGCTGCACGCGGAGCTGGAAATTCGGCCGGACCTGTGGTTTTTTGATTGTCACTTCATCGGCGATCCGGTGATGCCGGGCTGCCTGGGATTGGATGCCATGTGGCAGCTGGCGGGTTTCTTCCTGCCATGGTTGGGCGAACCAGGACGTGGCCGTGCGCTGGGGGTCGGCGAAGTGAAGTTCAGCGGCCAGGTGCTCAGGGATGCACACCTTGTGCGTTACGAGATCGATGTGCGCCGCGTGATGCGCGGTCGGCTGCCCATGGTGATTGCCAACGGCCGCACCTTTGTCGACGACCGTCCGATATACGCGGCGAGCAATCTGCGCGTGGGACTGTTCCGCTCAACGGAGGGCTTCTGATATGCGCCGCGTAGTAGTCACCGGCATGGGCATTGTGTCCTGCCTCGGTAATGTTGCATCCAGTGTGTCGATTGCCTTGCGTGACGGAGTCAGCGGCATCCAGGCAATGCCCGACTATGCCGCGCGCGGCCTGCGCAGTCAGATCGCCGGCGTGCCTCATATCGATCTCGATGCGGCAATCGACCGCAAGCTCAAGCGCTTCATGGGCGATGCCGCCGCGTATGCCTATGTAGCGATGCGCGACGCGATCGCCGATGCCGGCCTTGCGATCGATCGGATATGTCACCCGCGCAGCGGCGTGATTGCCGGATCCGGCGGCGGCTCGGCACAGTGGCAGATCGAAACCGGCGACTTGCTGCGTGCGAAAGGTGTGCGTCGTATTGGCCCTTACATGGTGCCGCGCACGATGTGTTCGACCGTCTCGGCGACGTTGGCGAGCGCCTTCGGCATTCTGGGCTTAAGCTATTCGATCGCTGCGGCCTGCGCCACGTCAGCGCATTGCATTGGCGCGGCCGCCGACTTGATCCGTCACGGCGTACAGGACGTCATGTTTGCCGGTGGCGGCGAGGAGTTGCATTGGGGCATGACCGCGCAGTTCGATGCAATGGGCGCGCTGTCCAGCCACTACAACCAAACGCCCCACGCGGCCTCGCGTCCCTACGATGTCGGTCGCGACGGCTTCGTGATCGCCGGTGGTGGCGGCATGCTCGTGCTCGAGGACTACGAGCATGCCAAGGCGCGTGGTGCGCGCATCCATGCGGAGTTCGTTGGCTACGGTGTGACCTCGGACGGTGCCGACATGGTGGCGCCCTCAGGCGCCGGTGCGGTGCGCTGCATGCGCATGGCGCTGCGTGATGTCACGGCACCAGTGGACTACCTCAACACTCACGGCACGGCCACACCGCTGGGCGACCTCGTCGAGCTTGAGGCGGTGCGCGAAGTGTTCGGAGATGTGGTGCCGCCGCTGTCTTCGACGAAGGCGCTGACCGGCCACTCCCTCGGGGCCGCGAGCGTGCACGAGGCGATCTACAGCCTGTTGATGATCAAGGATGGATTCATGGCTGGATCGGCCAATATCGACGCCCTGGATCCGCGTGCCGAGGGCTTTCCGATCTTGCGTGAGAGCCGCGCGACCAAACCCGCGACGGTGATGTCGAATAGTTTTGGTTTCGGCGGCACCAACGCCAGCCTGGTATTCACGAAGGTCTAGGAACTGGAGCATCGACCGCGGGCGGTCACACCGATGGCGTCACTTACCGGTTCGCCGTACCCGGATGGTAAGAGCTGGCCCCGGAAAACTGGACAGTAGGTTAAGTGGAAATTCTGCATCCCCCTGGGCGAAGATGCCCGCACAACGAGGAGCAGAAAGTGAAGAAGAGACCCCGTCGTACCCACTCAGCGGCGTTCAAAGCCAAAGTGGC
>JANXVS010000289.1 GCA_025351555.1 Pseudomonadota bacterium
GCTTCGCCGTTCGACGCCATCAGCGAAATCGCGGCCAGCACCGGCACCGTCGGCTGGCATACCGAAATCACATGCAGGTTCGCCGCACCGATATGGCGGATGAATTCCTGGATATAGGCCACGTAATCATCCAGGTGAAACGCCCCGGTTTCCGCCGGTACCATGCGCGCGTCAACCCAGTCGGTCAGGTATACTTTGTGATCTTGTAGCAAAGTGCGCACGGTGTCGCGCAGCAAGGTGGCGTGATGACCGGAAAGTGGCGCGACGACCAGCACAGTGGGATCGGTTTTCAGCTTTTTCAACGCCGCTGTATCGTCCGCATAGCGCTTGAAGCGGATCAGGTTGCAGAACGGCTTGGACAGCGCCGATCGTTCAACCACGGGAACCTGCGCGCCATGCGCCTGTACGCTGCCGATGTTGAATTCCGGTTTTTCGTAATCCTTGCCCAACCGATAGAGCAGCTCGTAGTTCGCCGCGACGCGGTGCGCCTCCGGCAGCTTGGACAGCCAACTGTCCGGCGAGGAGAACATCTTGGCGCTGGCTTGCGACCAGGCGACCAGCGGGTGGAGCAGGTTGCGGTTGAATTCGTGCAGTTGATAGAGCATCAATGGTTCCGAAGCTTGCGGAGTAGAATCTGACTCCATTGGTCGCATTGTCCCGGATTTTCTGCTGCATTGCGACAATTCCACCTGAATGACCGCTTCGTGGAGCCACACCATGACCCAGACCGCAGCCGGCAGCGCCATTTTCCATCCCTTCGTCCGTGTGACCGGACTGCCGTTTTCCGAGGCGGTGGAGGTGGGCGACCTGCTTTTTCTGTCCGGTCAGATCGGCATTGATGAGCAGGGCTTGCTCGTCCGCGGCGGCATTGCGGCGCAGACGCGGCAAACACTGGAAAACATCCGCGCCGTGCTGGAGCGCCGCGGTTTATCGCTCGATCGCGTCGTGAAAGTGACAGTAATGCTTGCCGACATCGGCGAATGGGCGGCGATGAACGCCGAATACGTTGCGGTCTTTGGCGCGCGCTTGCCCGCACGTAGCGCGTTCGGATGCAACGGTTTGGCACTGGGCGCGCGCGTGGAGATCGAGTGCATCGCATTGCGTTGAACATAGCTGGCAATCTTCTCAGACACCGAATCCCCGAGTAGACTCGACCTAAGCAGCTCTTGGGCGTCGCCGACGTGCAGCGGTTGCAACCTCGCGGAGGGTTTTTTTTGAAGCCTACGGATATTCGCGTACCCGACTATTTCCACAAAGTCGTCGATTGCCAGTGGGCCTGTCCCGCACATACTCCGGTTCCCGAGTACATCCGAATGATTGCCGCCGGGCGTTATTCCGACGCTTACATGGTCAACTGGAATTCGAATGTATTCCCCGGAATTCTCGGCCGTACCTGCGACCGACCCTGCGAACCGGCCTGTCGTCGCGGACGGGTTGAGGAAAACAACGGCGAGAAGCCGGAACCAGTGGCGATCTGCCGCTTGAAGCGCGTCGCTGCCGATTTCAAGGACAACGACGCGATCCGCGCGCGCATGCCGAAGCCGGCTGCGCACAAGAACGGCAAGCGCATCGCCTGCGTCGGTGCGGGGCCAGCCGCGTTGACCGTCGCGCGTGACCTGACGCCGCTCGGTTATCACGTCGTCGTGTTTGAGGCGGATGCCAAGGGCGGCGGCTTCATGCGCACGCAGGTGCCGCGGTTTCGTTTGCCGGAAGAAGTGATCGACGAAGAAGTCGATTACATCCTCAATCTCGGTGTCGAGTTTCGCAGCGGCAATCGTATCGATTCGTTGAAGTCGTTGCTGACGCAAAATTTCGATGCGATCTTTGTCGGCAGTGGCGCGCCGCGCGGGCGCGATCTGGATTTGCCCGGACGCAGGGAAGCCGCGGTAAATATCCATATCGGCCTCGATTGGCTGGCCTCGGTTTATTTTGAGCACGTCAAGAAAATCGGCCGGCGCGTGATCGTGCTCGGTGGCGGCAACACGGCGATGGATTGTTGCCGTTCCTCGCGTCGTCTTGGCGGTGAGGAAGTGAAAGTCATTGTGCGCTCTGGCTTCGAGGAAATGAAAGCCTCGCCGTGGGAAAAAGAGGATGCGCAACACGAAGGCATCCCGATCCTGAATTATCTCGTGCCGAAAGCTTACATCCACGACAACGGCAAGCTCACCGGCATGACGTTCGAGAAAGTGTGCGCCGAGAAAGACGCAAAAGGCCGGCGCCAGCTC
>JANXVS010000306.1 GCA_025351555.1 Pseudomonadota bacterium
CCAGATCTGAGCCGGCGGCGGCGCGATGATCAGTGACTCCAAGCACGCCACCGGGTTTGAGCACATCGAAAAACGCCTTGAACGTCACCGGCGCCGTATCAGCCATCACCCAATTGTGTACATTTCTGAAGGTGACAACCATGTCGGCCGAGTTGGGCGCGCCCAGATTTGGTGCCTTGGGATCGAACTGAACAGTGACGGCCTCGCCATACTCGGCCGCGTCGCCGGCGAATTTTTTCTCCAGCGCACTCTTGTCCTGCGCCGCCTCGCCGTCGGGCTTGCGCGGAATCGTGATCGCCGCGGTGTAGTGGCCGCCGCCCTTCATCAGCGGCGCCAGAATTTCCGCATACCAGCCACCGCCTGGTGTGATTTCGATCAGGTTCGTGCTGGACTTGAGGCCGAAAAATTCCAGCGTCTGCTTCGGATGCCGGTATGGGTCACGCGCCTTGTTTGCATCGGAACGCCACGCACCGGCTAGCACCTGGTCGAGCTTTGCGGCGAATACCTGTTCGGCGCTTTGCGGCGGCGGCGGATTTGCTGGTTGGTCCGCAACGTGTGCGGCTGCGGGTGCCGGCGGCGGTGGCGCGGCTGGCTGGCTGCATGCGGCCAGGATCAGAGCCGATGCGATTGTCACTGCGAACTTGTTCATGGTCTATCTCCTGCGACTTCATCCGGAACGTTAAGCCAGTATACCGCGGCAACTGACGTCACCGGATCATGTTCGCCTGGAACGCCGCGGGCGAGCGGGTGCGCAGCCGGATGGCTGTGGATTTCCGCCTGCCGCGCAGGCAGTGGCGGCTTGCTCATCGATGCAACTCATGTTGAGCGGAATTCAACTCTGGCTTGCAAAACTATCGCTTTTTATGGCGATGCGACAAGCCTATCTTGTGATCCACTCAAAACGGACAGGACTCAGACATGACCAGCTTCTGGAAAAATCTGCATCGGCTGACGCAGGATCAGATGTTCACCCGCGGCTATATTTCGCCGCGCATGGCCACGGAGATCGCGGTAAAACGGCAGGCGCAGGATGCGTACGATTGCGCACAGGCGGCAAACGGAAAAAGCCACGGCAACTCGCCGTGGCCACGGTTGGCGGCGTTTCATTGAAGCAGCGGCAAAGAGTTGCGCGCACGGATCTACGCGCAACTTCTCGTGTCACAGCCCCTTGATCAGCTCATCCGCAAATTCCGAACACTTGATCTGGGTCGCACCTTCCATCAGCCGCGCGAAATCGTAAGTTACGCGTTTGTTGGCGATGGCCTTGTCCATGGCCGTGATGATGGCATCGGCCGCTTCAGTCCAGCCCATATAACGCAGCATCATCTCGCCCGACAGCACGAGCGAACCCGGATTGACCTTGTCCAGATTCGCATATTTCGGCGCGGTGCCATGGGTGGCCTCGAACACCGCATGGCCGGTGAGGTAATTGATATTGCCGCCCGGCGCGATACCGATGCCACCCACCTGCGCGGCCAGGGCATCGGAAAGATAATCGCCATTGAGATTCAGCGTGACGATGACATCGAATTCGTCTGGTCGTGTGAGTATCTGCTGCAGCGTGATGTCGGCGATGGAATCCTTGATCAAGACCTTGCCCTTGGCCAGCTCGGCTTTCTGTTCGGCGTTTGCCGCCTCCTCGCCGCTGGCCGCCTTGGTCTTTTCCCAGCGCTCCCAGGTGTAGGTCTGGGTCGGGAAGAATTTCTCCGCGACTTCGTAACTCCAGTTACGAAACGCTCCTTCGGTGAATTTCATGATATTGCCCTTGTGGACAATGGTCACCGATTTGCTCTTGTTGGCGATCGCATAGCCGATCGCGCTGTGCATGATGCGCTCTGTGCCGAGGTAACTTACCGGCTTGATGCCGAGGCCAACTTGCACGCTGACTTCACGCTGCGGCGCGCCGATGCCTTCGAGTTGTTTCTGCCAGGCGTCGGCCTTGGCCTGCGTGCCGAAGCGGATCTTGTCGAACGCCTTCGGATCGGTCTGCGAGAGGAAATCGAGCAGCTTCTGCGCCGCCTCGCTGCCGGCGGCGTATTCGATGCCGGCGTAGATGTCTTCGGTGTTTTCGCGGAAGATCACCATGTTGACTTTTTCCGGCGCCTTGACCGGCGACGGCACGCC
>JANXVS010000580.1 GCA_025351555.1 Pseudomonadota bacterium
CTGGCGCTTCAATCGTCGTTTTCGCTTACGCGAACTTGTGCCGCGATTGCTCCGAGCCATGATTCTCTGTGGCCCTTGCGCAGAGCCGATTCTGCGTCAAACGAGCAATTTTTTAAGCTGAGGAACGAAGCTAATCAGGAATTTCTATCCGCTCTAGCAGGCGTAGCGGCCGCGGCATTGTCCGTCGGGTGCGCTGTCGCGCCTTCGGCTGCGGCAGCCCATGTTCAAGAGGCCGATGCGCAAATGGTCGCCTCGTGCAAATATGTTGGTGAAGTGCAGGGTTCGTCTGGCTGGGGAAATCTTGCCGCCTCCGCAGGAATGGAGAACGCGAAGAACGAAGCAAGAGAGAACGCGTCCAAGCTCGGCGCAACCCACGTCGTCTGGAACAACATCGCCGGAGGTTACAGTCCGTACGTAAGCGCAAAGGCGTACAAGTGCTAATCCCTGTGCGGAGAGAATAAATGGCTGAGCCATCTGACAATTTCAAGATCAATCTAAACCAAAACCTCTGGGGCTTGGTGGTAGGGTTCGCGTCGCTAGGAGCCGCTGAGTACTACCACCTCGGCACTTTGTTTTGGTTTGCTTCCATAACTTCGACGGTACTCGCCTTATCAGTGGTCGTAACGACTTTCGCCTACACAATTAGGTACTGCAAGGGCAAGCTTGCCTAACAATTCCTGTAAGAGACTTCCTGTCAACCCCGGCAAAGTAACCCTCCAAACACGGCACTGGCCGTATCTTTTGTTGCTTTGTGTACTTTGAAGCTGCGCGCCGCTGCCCGGCCTTCAGCCGTTCGGCGCCATCGAGCACGTCGCCGCGATCAACAAGACGAATCCGGTGACGGCGATCGCGGCGTGGACCAGTACCAGCCATTTGGGCAAGGGCAGCAGCTTCCAGTGATAGTTGAGGTTCATGAAGACGCCGCCGAGCGCGGCGAGCACGAACAGGATCAGCGCCTACTGCGCAACCATCGGAATGCCAACGGTGAAGGCGGCGTAGGCCCGCAAGGTCACCGCCGCGGCGGACAGGAACCCATGCAGCATCGCAAGCCAGATCGGCGGGTGCGGCTTGCCGGCGAAACGGATGCCGGCATCGTCAGGCCGTCAACCGCAGAAATTGCCAGCAGCACAACCGCGGTACGCAAAATGAGATACGGTTCCATAGCGATGTCTCCTTGCGTTGCCTTCACAGCAAGCGCTAGCCTGCGGTCGCAGACCGACGCGTCTCACACATCCCCATCCGCCGCCCACCCTTCGCCCGTCCCGCGGTTATATACAATGTCGCTTTGTAGAATATTTCCGGCGGGTACCGACTCCTGCTGCGCTAGTTGCACATAAATCGGCGTGAAGTCCGGCCGCGTCGCGTCCATCAACTGCTCGAAGCTGTCGATGACGAAATAAGTCTTCTGATAAGTGTCGATGCGGTAGCGGGTGCGCATGATGCGCTGCATGTCGAAGCCGATGCGATTTGGCGCGGGTGATTCCAGGCAATGAATCGATTCACCCTTCGATGAGACGATACCGGAGCCATAGATGCGCAGACCATCATTCTGTTTGATCAGACCAAACTCGACCGTGTACCAGTACAGGCGCGTGAGATTGACCAGCGCTTCGGCGCCGATGCCGTGCGCCTTCACGCCACCCTTGCCATACGCCTCCATGTAGTCGGCGAACACGGGATTGAGCAGCAAGGGCACGTGGCCGAACAGATCGTGGAACAGGTCCGGCTCGGCGATGTAGTCGATCTGCTCGGGCTTGCGAATCCACCAGGTCACCGGAAAGCGACGGTTGGCCAGATGATCAAAGAAGGTGAGTTCCGGAAGCAGGCCCTCGACACCGATCAGCACCCAGCCGGTCGCCTTCTTCAGCACGCGATTCAGATCATCGAATTTCGGGATCGCTTCCGGCGTCATGCCGAACTCGCGCTGGTTGTCGAGGCATTCGCGGCAGGCGCGCTGCAGCAGAATTTCCTGTTGGCGTTTGAACAGTATCGCCCAGGTTGCATGATCTTCGCGCGAATAGCTGGCCCACGGCTGCTCGACCACGGCGGTGGTGTAGACCGGCACGGTACCCTTGTCGGTCTGCTGGTGCTCGACGCGGCGCGGTTCGGCGTTCATGGCGATGTTCGATGGTGGGATGCCTGCGATTCTAGCACCGGCGCTCTTCAGTGAAGAGTCGGCCTATCCGGCCGGTGCAGGGGGAACGCGACGATATTGTCGCCGCTGGTTTCGCGTGGATGGTTCGGGCCATCCCATAGCACGGGTACGTCGCTTGGCGACGGCGGTTCCAGTTCGTCGTCGTTGGACTGCGCCGCTTCGTCCTCGTCTTCCCAGCTATAGCGCTTGCGCGGCGGCAGCGCGTCGAAACGAAACAGCGCGATCGCTGCCGCAATGCCGGCCAGCGCGCCGAACAGGTGATATTCGAACGAGACATCCGGATCGCGCGGCAGCACCGTCATCAGCATGCTGCCGTAGAGGAAGAACACCATCAGCGCGATGGCGATGCCGAGACGATCGCGGCGCAGCAGGCCCATCACGAACAGGAAGAACATGAGGCCATGGACGATGCCGCTGATGCCGACGTGCACCGACGGACGCGCCCACAACCATACTCCCAGACCCGACGCGAGCCAGATCAGCGGCAGCGCATAACGCGTTGCACGCGGATAGGCGTACAAGGTCAACGCTGCGAGGATGCCCAAGGGCAAGGTGTTCGACATCAGATGCTCGAACGAGGCATGTGCGAACGGTGCGGTGAGCAAGCCGATCAAGCCGCGAAACTCGCGCGGTCGGATGCCCAGATCGTCCATGCTCCAGCCCAGCACCCAGGCGCCGAACCAGGCCAGCCAGATGCCGGCGACAAGACCGGCGGCGCCGAGCAAGGCGTAGCCGGCGCGCGCGCGGTCGCGGCGCACCGTTTGTGCGTTGGGTTCAGGAGTGGGTGCGGCGATGTCCACGGCGCAAACATGGGGCGGGTTCGCAGCGCACGCAAGGCCCCTCCGCTATCATTGCTGGATGAATCCAGAATTCGCCTTAGCCAATCCCATCGTTCACCTGAAGATTGAGCGCCGCTCCAAGCATCCCTGGATCTTCCAGAAGATGGTCGAGAAGCCCGAGCTCAAACCCAAGCCCGGTACCATTGTGGATATTGTCGATCGCGACGGCGCGTTCGCCGGACGCGGTTTCTACAACGGCCATTCACGCATCGCCCTGCGCGTGCTGACGGCTGATCCCGACGAAGCGGTCGATGAGGCTTTCTTCGCACGCAAGATTGCGCAAGCGGTGCAGTTGCGCCGCGAGGTGCTCAAGCTCGATGCGGTCACCGACGCCTATCGCGTGATCCATTCCGAAGGCGATGGACTCTCGGGGCTGGTCGTGGATCGATTCGCCGACACCCTGGTGATCGAATATTTCTCCGCCGGCATGTTCAAGCAGCGCGACCTGATCAAACGCTGCCTTTTGCAACATTTCCCCAATGCGCAAATTTACGCATACGCCGAAGATCATGTGCAAAAGCAGGAGAGCTTCGATCTGGCGCATCCGCCGGCGCCAAAGCCCACGGTGATCCACGAACACGGCGTGCGTTTCCATGCCGCGCCCGGCAACAAGCACAAGACCGGCTTCTTCGCCGACCAGCGCGACAATCGCAAATTGCTGGCCGAATTCTGTGCCGATGCGCGCGTGCTCGACCTGTGCTGTAATTCCGGCGGTTTTGGTATCTATGCGAAAACTATCGGTGGCGCGAGCGACGTTGTCGGTATCGATCTGGACGAGGAAATCCTTGAGATCGCTGAACAGAACGCGCGCCTGAACAAGGTCAAAGTGCGCTTTATCCAGGCCGATATTTTTGCCTGGTTGCGCGATGTCGCCGCCAATCCCGACAAGAAATTCGATGTCGTGATACTCGATCCGGCCAAGATGACGCGCGATCGCGAACAGGTGATTCCGGCGCTGAAGAAATACCTGGACATGAACAAGCTGGCGATGGGCGCCGTCAAGCCCGGCGGCATTCTCCTCACCTGTTCCTGCACGGGTCTGGTGAGCGAGGAGCAGTTCCTTGACATGCTGCGCCGCGCTGCGTTCTATGCGAATCGCACGCTGCAAGTCATCAAGGTATCCGGTGCCGGCGCGGATCATCCCTGGCAGGCGCATGTGCCGGAGTCGCGGTATTTGAAGGCGGCGTTTTGTCGGGTGGAGTAGGCTCGGGCGCAGCCAGGGCGCGATCACGCTACACTCATGGTTCGCTTTTCGATGGGGTGCGCATGAGCAAGCCAAAGAAACCTGCCGTCACCCAGGCCGCCGCTGAAGAAGCTGTGCGTACTTTGTTGC
>JANXVS010000410.1 GCA_025351555.1 Pseudomonadota bacterium
GTCGATATCGAAACGCCCAAGGTGCCCGGCAGCGACGACCAGGTCGATCTTAACGTCGCCGTCGAGGAAACCTCCTCCGGTGCGTTCACGTTTGGCCTCGGCTATTCGCAGGTCTACGGCATCGTGCTCAGCGTCGCGGTATCGCAGAACAACTTCCTCGGCACCGGCGACCGTGCGGCATTCACCGCATCCAGAAGTGACTTCTTGACCAAGTACCAGCTGTCCTATTATCAGCCCTACCTGACCCAGGACGGCATTGGCCTCGGCTACGACGTTTCCTATTCCAAACTCAACCAGCAGCAGGCCAACCTCGCCAATTACCTGAGCAATACCGCAGCCGGTTCTACCTATCTCGGCATACCCGTAACCGAAAGCGACACCGTCAACCTGCAGCTTGGTGTCAGCAAGACCCAGATCCTGACCGGGTACAAAGTGCAGCAGTTCGATGCCGCGGGTCATCCGGTGCTGGATCCCAGCGGAAATCCCATCTTTCATGACAACTATTACTCGCCGCAGCCGATCGTCGACTATATCAAGGCGCTCAACCACAACACTTTCCACGAATGGTCGCTGCAAGCGACCTGGGCGCACGATACGCGCAATCGCTATTTCAATCCCACCCATGGCTCGCTGCAACAGTTTTCGGCGGAACTCGCCCTGCCGGGCTCAACCGTGGAATACTACAAACTGGTATACAAATACGCGCAGTACATTCCGATAACGAATGCGCTGACCTTTGAAGGCTCGGCAACCATCGGTTACGGCAATACCTATCGCGCCGCCAACGGCATCAACCCGAATACAGGTGCGCCGCTCAAGGTCAGCGGCCTGCCATTCTTCGAGAATTTCTACGCCGGCGGCGTAGCCGACGTGCGCAGTTTCCGCGATAACACGCTCGGCCCGTTCACCACCTCACCCAGTTGCGCGACTCCATTTGCTGCCGCCTATTGCCGACAGCCACTCGGTGGCAACCTCAAGACCGTGGCTTCGGCGGAGCTGATCTTCCCGACGCCGTTCGTCAAGGACGACGACACCACCACACGCCTGTCCTGGTACGTGGATGCCGGCAACGTTTTCAACCAGAACAACCGGGCGTTGTCCATCCTGGGCACCAATAATTTGTACGACAACAGCGGGTTCTCCTTCAGCGACATGCGCGTGTCCACCGGCATCTCGCTGCGTTGGCAGGCACCCATCGGTCCAATCATCATCAATGTCGGTCGGCCAATCATCAAGAAACCGGGCGATATTTCTGAGGTATTGCAATTCAACTTTGGCCAGACGTTCTAAGCCACGTTTCCTGCCAAGAGACGCTAAGATGGTCGCAGCGGCCGGCGCAGTCGTTGATGCCAGGCCGCTTTCCGACGTGCGGAGGCGGCCAGCGTGAAGCCAAATGCAGGAGGCAGACGATGCGGCATCGGCGTGCTGGCGTTGGCACTGGCGCTGTTGCCGACTTGCCTGTTGGCGCAGGCTCCTGCTGGCAAGATCGGCTATGTGGATCTCAAACGCCTGATCGACAACGCCCCGCAGATGATCCAGAGCCGCGCGCGGCTCGAACGCGAATTCGCGCCGCGCGATGCCACCCTGAAGGTTGACGAAACCCATCTGACAAGCCTGAAGCAGCGCAACGACCGCGACAGCGCGATCATGGTCAAGGCCGACGCCGACGCACTCAAGCGCGAAATCGACACGCTGGATCGCTCAATCAAGCGCACGCGCGATGATTTGCGCAACGAACTCAATACCCGCGCCGCTGCCGAGCGCGACCGCATCTGGCAGAACATCAACGACACCGTGATCGAATATGCGCGTGCTCAGGGCTATGACCTGATCGTGCCGAGCCCGGTGGTCTACGCCAGCCCACGCATCGATATCACCGATGCGGTGCTCGAACGCTTGCGCCATCCGGTGCCGGCAGCGGGAGCCACACCATGACCGCGCCCGCCTATTCCCTGGCTGCACTGGCCGAGCGTTTCGGACTGGAACTGCGCGGCGACGGCAGGCGCCTGATCACCGGCGTGGCCACCCTCGCCACGGCGACGCCCGAACAGTTGAGCTTCCTCGCAAATCCGCACTACCGCGCACAGCTCGCCGCCAGTCGCGCCGGTGCGGTCGTGCTGCGTGCGGACGACGCGGAACATTGCGTAAGCGCCAGCCTGATCGCGTCGGATCCGTATGTCGCCTTCGCAAAAATCGCGGCCTTGTTCGATCCCGCACCCGCAGCAGTTCCAGGCGTCCACCCGAGCGCCATTGTGGATGCCGGCGCGCGCGTCGCCGCCAGTGCGAGCATCGGGCCGCTGTGCGTGATCGAAGCTGGCGCCGTGATCGAAGAAGGTGTCGCAATCGGACCGCAGTGCCTGATTGGTGCAGGCTGCACGGTCGGCGCGCAATCGCGCCTGGTCGCGCGCGTGACCCTGGTGACGCGCGTGACTTTGGGTAAACGTGTACTTGTACACCCGGGCGCGGTGATCGGCGCCGACGGTTTCGGCCTGGCGTTCGACCGCGACGCTTTCGATCACGGCGGCTGGATCAAGGTGCCGCAGCTCGGTGGCGTACGCATTGGCGACGACTGCGAGATCGGCGCCAACACCACGATCGACCGCGGCGCGCTGGAAGACACCGTGCTTGAACAAGACGTGCGTCTGGATAATCAGATCCAGATCGCGCACAACGTGCATATCGGCGCACATACCGCGATGGCCGGCTGCGCCGCCGTTGCCGGCAGCGCGAAAATCGGCCGCTACTGCCTGATCGGCGGCGGCGCTGGCATACTGGGTCACCTGAGCGTGGCCGATCGCGTGACCATCACCGCCTGCGCCCTGGTCACGCATTCAATTCATGCCGCTGGAGAATACTCGTCGGGCGTGCCGTTGCAGGACAGCCGTCAATGGCGTCGCAATGCGGCCCGCTTCAAGCACCTGGACGACCTAGCCCGGCGCGTGCAGATCATCGAAAAGGAATTGGGATCAAAGGAACGTAAATCATGAGCCACGCCACTGCATCCACTATCACCATGCCCGTGGATGTCGAGCACATCCAGGCGCTGCTGCCACACCGCTACCCGTTCCTGCTGGTGGATCGCGTGCTCGAGTTCAGCGCCAACAAAAGCCTGCGCGCGCTGAAGAACGTGAGCATCAATGAACCATTCTTTCAGGGCCACTTTCCCGGTCATCCGGTCATGCCGGGCGTACTGATCATCGAAGCATTGGCGCAGGCATCCGGCCTGCTCGTGCAATTGTCGGTGAAACGGGATGCCGGGCCGCAGCCTTTGTACTATCTGGTAAAAGTGGACAAAGCAAAATTTACCCAGATTGTCTCGCCAGGCGATCAGTTGATCCTTGATGTCGAGCTCAAGCGCATGTTGCGTGGCATGGGCCTGTTCACCTGTCGTGCGTCAGTCGCCGGCAAGCAGGTTGCGGAAGCCGAACTGCTCTGCGCGGGGCGCGCCGCGGGATGATTCATCCAACCGCCCAGATCGACGCCGGCGCACGGCTCGGCGCAAATGTCAGTGTCGGCGCGTTCAGCGTCATCAGCGCCGATGTGCAGGTCGGCGATGGCACGACGGTTGGCCCGCATGTCGTGATCCAGGGCCCGACCCGCATCGGCCGTGACAACCACATCTTCCAGTTCGCCTCCGTCGGTGCCGATCCGCAGGACAAGAAATTCCATGGCGAACGCAGCGAGCTGATCATCGGCAACGCCAACACCATCCGCGAATTCGTCACCATCAATCGCGGCACGGCCGATGGCGGCGGCGCCACGCGTATCGGCGACGACAACTGGATCATGGCCTATGCGCATATCGCACACGACTGCCAGGTTGGCAATCACACGATTTTTTCCAACAACGCGACCCTGGCCGGGCATGTCGAGGTCGGCAACTATGCGATCCTTTCGGGCTTCGCCGGCGTGCACCAGTTCTGCCGCGTCGGCGAACACGCCTTCGTTGGCATGGGCTGCCTGATCAATGGTGACGTCCCGCCTTTCGTGATCGTGGCCAACGAATACGGCCGGCCACGCGGGATCAATGCCGAGGG
>JANXVS010000440.1 GCA_025351555.1 Pseudomonadota bacterium
TTTCCGGTGCGGCGGCCAATACGCGCTCATACATTCGCCCGGCCTCCAGCACGCGGCCCTGCTCGACCAGAGCGCGGCCAGCCAGAATCGCCTGATCGATGTCTGCCGCATTCATTGGCGTCGGATCACTCATGCCGAACCTTCTCCGAGACTCTGCGCGGTGCGCGGCCGAAGTATCTGCGCAGCCTCATCGGCACGACCCAAAAGTTCCAGCAAGCGTGCCAGCGGAGGGCGCAGCTCATCGGACTCCGCCGAGTGCAGCAACGCGGCGGACAGAAATTCAACAGCACCGGCCAGGTCGCCAATACGCTCAAGACACGAAGCGCCGGCAAGAGCGGCAGCCGGATGAGCCGGATCCAGGGCGCGCGCACGCCGGTAGAATTTCACTGCCCGCGCAAAGTGACCTTGCTTGTTGGCTACATCGCCCAATCCGAGGCAAGCGCCGTAGTTCTGCTCGCCGCTTTCTGCAAGCTCGGCAAACATCGCGCGCGCTTGCTCGGTCTTGTCCTGCCGCAGCTTCGATCGCGCCAGAAAAAGCTTCGCCAGACTCACATCCGGGCGCAGACGCAACGCGTTTTCGAATGCTTTTTCTGCAAAGGCCAACGCGCCCTGATCCAGCAATGCATAACCCAGGCTCATCTGGATCGCGGCATCGTCAGGTCTGTGCTCGGCGGCACGGCTTAGAAACTTTGCCGCATTGGCCGGCTCGTTACGTGCCAGATACACATTACCAAGTCCCAGCAGCAGCAGCGGGTCTTCGTCGTCTGCACGGCGCCCGATGCGAAAGCGATTTTCCGCGGTGGCGGCATCGCCATCGATCAGAGCCAGATGACCAAGCACGCCATGCGCCTGGACACTATTGGGATCAAACAGCAGCGCCTTCTCGAAACTCGCGCGTGCGGCAGTTTCGTCGCCCGCATGCATCAATACGCCGCCAAGCGAGAGGTGATATTGCGCGTTCTCCGGCGACAGCGCGATCGCGCGCCGGATCAATTCGTCCGCTTGCGTGTGATCGCCGCGCTGCTGGCACAAAACGCCAAGCAAATGCAGGGCATCGGCATCCTCAGGCGTGGCGTCCAGATGCTGGCGATAGGCCTGCTCGGCCGCTGGTAGCTGGCCGCTTTTGTGCAGTTCGAGCGCTTGTTCGAGAGTCATGGAATCCGGGGGCATGGTGTCTCGTGGCGGCGCTGCGTGCCGCGCGGTGGTTTCAGGTCGCGCATTATGCCGCAGCCGCCCTCTCCGCGCTTCCTGCTAGGCTATGCAGCGTTCTGCCTCATCCGTCTCGGTGCGCCTGACAATAATGACCGAACTCCAAGACCTGGCCACCCTGATCCGTGCCGCCACGCCGTTGATCGTGATCGAGACCGCTGAGGAAAGCCGGGTCGTCGACACGTTTCGCCATCTCATCGCCGAGGTACTGCGGCCGCTGTACCGCTGGAGCATCACCGACGGGCTGACGCGGCTGGATATGGCCACGGACGGCGTCGAACACGACGATGTCGAGGTCGCGCCGGATGCCAGCGCCACCCTGCTGTCGATCAAGCGCAACCAGGAAGCCGGAATCTACCTGCTGTTGGATTTTCAGCCGTACTTGCGTTACTCGATGACGTTGCGGCTGCTGCGCGAGATCTGCCAGCGCCAGAATTCCGGCGCGCACAGCCTGGTGCTGATCAGCCCCAAGATCGAACTGCCGGAAGAACTCGAACAGGTCGCCACGCGATTTGCGCTGAGCCTGCCCGACGCGCAGGCGCTGGCTCAGCTCGTGGGTAGTGTCTCAGTTTGAAGATTTCATTTTTTCGTATCCGGTGGTCGCTCAATGCGTGGCACCAGCTTCATAACGTCGAAATGCCCCCAGCACTTTCCTGATAGCGCAACACCATGCGGCGGGAATGCTGCATGAATCACTTTCTTACCAGACGTTTGCACATAGTCCACGGCTGGGATCATGTCAGCATCGGCACTAGCAAGAACCGCTACGTCATAGGTATTGCTAAGGCCAAGTCGAATCAGGTCTGTAACGATTAGGGTATCCACGCCCTTTTCAGCTGTCGCAACAATCGCCTGTGCACATTCGGCATGAGGGCAGTGGGTGATTTCCTTATGGCATGCCGGGCATCTTGGCAAAGCTTTCGGCCTACGCTCACGGATTTCCACATGAATGCCAGCCTGACGGTTCAAGAAGTTAGCGACCCACTTCTTGAACTTGTTTCCTTCCTCGGTTGAGGGGTCGAAAGACGTATATATGTTGCATCCTTCATAGGAGGAAGCGGACTGATCCACTCCAAGCACGGGGCAGGCTGCAAATGCTAACTCTTTGCCTACAACCGGCCAATTGATCCGAAAGCGCTCGTCTTTTGTGTGCTTTGCTTTCGCGATCTGCTCATTGATCGTGAGCTGGAAATTCCAGTAATCGACGAAGACTGCGATTCGCATATTGAAGCCTCATGGGAGGTTGATAGCCCAGAAAAGATTCAGGGGGCGTACCGGATGGTACGCCCCCTGGGGCTATAATAATCTGTCGCTTTTGCCTTTGGATGGGCGCAACAGATGGGCTTCAATGAGGCGGAATCTATAGCCACATGGCGCTATAGTCAACGTTGGGTTTGCTACTCTTTAACGTTCGTACATGTTGAAAAACCATTAAGCTACTGAGCCAGACTTGCGATCTCCTCAAGACTCCATATGTGGTCTGAAACACCGGATTCCATAGCCGGGGTCACTCTCAGCGACTTGTGAACACGTCCAAAGTTATAATACATGAAGTGCAGCGCGACGGCATGCGCGTGGTTCTCGACCTTTTTTGAGAACGCATTGGTTAGGCGCGTGAAGCGACGGCATGACATGCGCAGCGTAAGGTTCTGGCGCTCAACGTAGCTGGTGGAAACGTGACGCGGGTCGGGTTCCCCTTCGATGCGTTGCTTCTGCGCGCAGACAAACTCACTGGGGCTGTATTTGCGCTCTGAGCCTTTGTTCGGGCTATCGTCGCCATAGACCTTCACCAGCATTGCGTAGTCCACGTCCGCACCAAACGCACGCTCAACAGCGTCAACGTAGACCTTGTGCCCGTCCGTCGTGAGCTGGACGCGATTGGCGAGACGTCCGGAAAGATCGCCGATAAACGTGCTGGCTGCACGGCCATCGCGCGCGCCAACCATCCAAGAGGCGATCAACTTGGTATCGGCGCAGATCGCCGTCCACGTCCAAACATCACCGATTCCGAAGACGCCCTGTAGATGCGCCGGTACATTCTTCTTCTTGGCGCCGACGAACGACCATACTTCATCACACTGAATGCGCTTGCACGGCAAGTTGCGCAGGGTCTTATCTTGATACTCAGCGCACGCAGTGCCCACATCCACCAGTAGCTTGGTTACGGTGTTGATCGACACATCAGCGATTCGACTGGCCGCGCGAAGGCTATTCCCTTCGACCAACAGCCCGAGGATTTGAGCGCGCTTTGCTAAAGACATTCTGTTCATACTGAACATTATGCTTAGGCAAATACTGTAAGTCAAGAACTTTGTTGTAACGTTGTAGCGCGCGTTAAAAACTTCCTGTACAATTGAAAACGCCCCGACGATGCGAACGTCGAGGCGTGTGTACATTCTGCAAATTGTGAAAATCGGAGGAGGCGGCCATGACAACATAACCGCGTCCCCATTACGGGGATGTAGGGTCGGGCAACCGGCCCCAATTTTACTGGTATTCCCGACCAGTAGGCGCCGGTGAGCCGCAAGGCTCACCGCGTTCCTAGTATACCACAGCTAGGAGACAAAGACATGGCGGACAATGACATACAGATAGACTATGCCAAAGTACTTGCAGACCTTACTGCGAGGCGCGATGCCTTGAATGCCGCAATCGCGGCTATCGAGCCAATTGTGAATGGAACTGTGTCTCAGCCAATCGCTTCATCGCGTAAGTCGGCCAAAGCCGAGACGGCAGAGATTCAATCAGATACGTTTTTCAACATGACCGTCCCAGATGCAACTAGGAAGTATCTGAGCATGATGCGCAAGCCTCAGAGCACGCCGCAGATTGCAGAAGCTCTGGAACGTGGTGGATTTACGCATCAATCAGAGAAGTTTGGGAACACCGTAGGAGCTGTTCTCCACCGTATCGCCGCGTCATCTGGCGGCGATATCATAAAAGTTTCCCGCGGTAACTGGGGGCTGGCTTCTTGGTACGGCCCAAAGCGTTCCGGTTCCGAACCAAAGGGGCGCGATGAACCGGACACAGGTAACGGCGGCTAAGCTTTTCCCCAGCGCTTAGCCGCTGCTTTTTGCGCAATTTCTTTCCGGCGCGCTGGGCTTAGGCTGACTTTCCGTGCTTCACCACCTTTAGCACCACCAAGCTTCCCCCTGCGCACTGCATCTGCGTTCTTGCCAGCTTCCGGATCATTCTCAGCCACATCGCCAGTCGCAAGATCGACGATGAATTTGGCGAGTTGGTTTGTGTCGCGTGGGCGCTTAGGACTTGTCATGCGCCAAGTATGCGGCGCTGCACCTGACTGTCAAGAAAATCGAATTTCAAACTGAGACACTACCAGCTCGTGCGCGAAGAAGCGTTCGCGTATTCGCGCGAGAACGGCGGCAAGCGCGTGGATGTCGATGCCGACGCCGCGCGTTCGGTGGTGCGCAACCTGCGCGGTCTGAGCATTGAAGACGCCCGCCGCATCGTGCGCACGATCATCTATGACGACGGCGCGATCACGCAGGCGGACGTCACCACGCTGACGCGAGCGAAGTTCGATCTGTTGAACAAGGACGGGCTGCTTAGTTTCGAAAAGGACACCGCGCGCTTCGCCGACGTGGCGGGCCTGAAACATCTCAAGCAATGGATTGAGCAGCGCCGCGCTGCGTTTCTCGGCCTGCAGAGCGCGGCCAAGCTCGATCCACCCAAAGGTCTGCTGCTGCTCGGCGTGCAGGGCTGCGGCAAGAGCCTGGCCGCCAAGGGCGTCGCCGGCGGCTTCGGCGTGCCACTCGTGCGTCTGGATTTTGGCACGTTGTATAACAAATATCACGGCGAAACCGAGC
>JANXVS010000468.1 GCA_025351555.1 Pseudomonadota bacterium
CAAGAAAGTCACCCTCGTGCATCGCCGCGACAAGTTCAAGGCCGAGAAAATTCTGCAGGACAAGCTGTTCGCGAAACAACAGACTGGCAAAATTGACATCGTCTGGAACCACAGCATCGACGAAGTGCTCGGCGACAGTACTGGCGTCACCGGGGTACGCCTGAAAGGCACTTTGGACGGCGCTACGCGTGAAGTCCTGGTCAGCGGCCTGTTTGTTGCCATCGGCCACACCCCAAATACGGCGTTATTCGATGGCCAGCTTGATATGAAGGGCGGCTATATCAAGATCAAATCCGGTATCGAAGGTGGCGCCACAGCAACCAGTGTCCCCGGTGTCTTCGCTGCCGGCGACGTCGCCGATCAGGTGTATCGCCAAGCCGTCACTTCGGCCGGCTTTGGCTGCATGGCGGCGCTGGATGCAGAGAAGTATCTGGACAAGCTCGGGCTTGCGGGCTGAACCAGACCGACGCGCGCGTGCCGGAAAGTCTTTCAACGCGGTTCCATAGCCGGTTGCAAGAAATTGACGCGCGCGCCTGGAATTCGCTACTGCCCGACGACAACCCGTTTCTCGATCACGCATTCCTGAGCGGACTGGAACAACACGGCTGCCTTGATCCACGCCACGGCTGGTTGCCACACCACCTTGGATTGTACAGAAGTGGAGAATTGGTCGCCGCTGCGCCGCTGTATATCAAGCTCAATTCGCACGGCGAGTATGTGTTCGACTGGGCCTGGGCCAGCGCCTACGAACGCCACGGCCTGGACTACTATCCGAAGCTGTTGTGCGCCGTACCCTACTCGCCCATCAGCGGCCCACGTTTGCTAACCGGTAGCAGTAGCGACGTCGATACATTGCGCGTTGCGCTGATCGATGCAATCCACGCAGAAGCCAAGCGACATGGCTGGTCGTCGGCGCACCTGAATTTTTCCAGCGACGCGGATAGCCGCGCCTTCGTCGGCAAAGACTGGCTTCCACGCTTCGATTGGCAATTTCACTGGAAAAACCCGGGCTGGCGCGACTTTGCGGATTTTCTTGATGCCCTCACGCCAAAGAAACGCAAGAACATCCGCCAGGAACGTGAGCGTGTCGCCCGCGCTGGAGTGGAATGCGACATCGTCGCCGGCAACGAGCTTGGCGATGCGGACTGGTCAGCCGTGCACAAATTTTACTTGTCCACATTTTCCGAAAAAGGAAATTATCCTGCACTGACGGAAGCGTTCTTCCGCCATCTTGGCAGCGCGCTCGGTGGACGCGTCCTGGTGGTGCGTGCGTGGCGCGCAAGGCGCTGGATCGCCACTGCCTTGCTGCTGCGCAGCCGCGATACCTTGTATGGTCGCTACTGGGGATGCACCGAAACGGTTCCCGGCCTGCATTTCGAGACTTGCTATTACCAAGGCATCGACTACTGCCTGCGTCAGGGATTGCGCAGCTTCGAGCCCGGCGCGCAGGGCGAGCACAAACTCGCGCGTGGATTTCTGCCGACGAAGACGCGCTCGTTCCACTGGCTCGCCGATACGCGCTTTCGCGCCGCTGTGCGTGACGCGCTCGCGCGCGAGGCTACCGCATTGCATGATTATCGCGATGAACTCATGGCGCATTCGCCGTATGCAAATTCTTCCCTTTCCCCGCCTGCGGGCAAACCATCCCCACCCAACCCTCCCCTTAAAGGGGAGGACTTCAAATGATCCGCATAGCTGTTCTGCATGCAGGCATTCCCGAAGAATTTCCTCCGGTCGAATCCGCGCTCGATGAACCCGATGGCCTACTCGCAGCCGGCGGTGATCTGTCGCCGCAGCGCCTACTCGACGCCTATCGTCACGGCATTTTCCCATGGTACTCGGAGGGCCAGCCGATCCTGTGGTGGTCGCCCGATCCGCGTACCGTGTTCGCTACGGACAAAGTCCACATTTCCACAAGATTGCAGCGCTGGCTCGAGCGTTGCGACTGGACAATCCGCGCCGACACCGCATTCGCTGAGGTGATGCGTGCCTGCGCCGCCCCGCGCCGCGATCAACCCGAAACGTGGATCACGCAGGCAATGTTCCATGCCTACACCGAATTGCATGCCATGGGACACGCGCATTCGGTGGAAGTCTACGATGCATCAGGACGCCTTGTCGGAGGCGTCTATGGCGTCGCCATCGGTCATATGTTCTTCGGCGAATCCATGTTCAGCGCGGTGTCGAATGGATCGAAGGTGGCCCTGATCGCTCTGTGCCGTGGCTTGCATGAATGGGGGTTTCCCTTGCTCGACGCGCAAGTCGCCTCGGACCATCTGGCATCGATGGGCGCATTCGAGATCGCTCGCGCAGCATTCGTCGCGCAAGTCGGCGCGCTCTGTGCTATCGGTGGTGCCGCCAGAGACTGGCAGGAATGCTGGCCTGTGCGACAAGCAAACGCCTTGGTTTAGTGCGATTTCGCTTCCCGTTGTCACGCGAACGTGGCAGAATCGCGCGCCTTGCGGTGTACTCATGCGTTCCTTCATAAACGCGAGA
>JANXVS010000487.1 GCA_025351555.1 Pseudomonadota bacterium
CGTGCCCTCGGCGTCGATGACCTTGCCGGCCAGGGTGTACCCCCACGCCGAATTCGCGTGGTAGCAGTCGAATACGGGATCGACCATAGCAATCGCCGGCGGCGTGCTCGTCGGTGCGACAGACGGGTTCGGCTCGGCTGCATGATCGCTGACTATCATCACGGCAATCGCTGATATCAACATCATGTGCCGCATGGCTTGTTCCGCGGATTGAAACATTCGGAAGGACAAGTTTATGCCGGAGTCTGTGCTCTGCGCTCGATCAAGTCCCAGCGATTGCCGTAGAGATCCTCGAATACGGCGACCGTACCATAGACTTCCTCACGTGGCGGCTCGACGAAACGCACGCCGTGCGCCAGCATCGCCTGGTGATCGCGCTGGAAATTGTCGGTATGCAGGAACAGGAACACGCGTCCGCCGGTCTGGTTGCCGACGCGGCTGGTTTGTTCGGGGTTTGCGGCCTTCGCGAGCAGCAGCGAAGTGCCGCCACCTCCCGGCAGCGCGACCAGCACCCAGCGCTTGCCAGGGCCTCGCGCTTCATCTTCGACCAGTTCGAATCCGAGAACGCCCGTATAGTAGGCGATCGCCTCGTCGTAATCGCGCACGACGATCGCAATGTGAGCAATCCTTCGCGTCGCCGTCACTTGCCACCTCCCATCGTCTCGAAGCGCACATTCTGGATCGCGTAGGATTTCCAGTCGCGATAGTCGAAATGCCACCACTCGAATTCGTAGACGGCGAAACCCTCGGATTCCATATGCCGCCGCAGCAGCTCGCGCAAGCGGCGTTGCTCATCCGTGCCACCGGTGTAGGTAGGATAGGCGCGTTCGGACATCTCGTCGTACAGGCTCGGCATCTCCACCGCGCGGCCGTCGTGCAAAGTATACAAAGTCAGATCGACCGCGCAGCCGCGGTTGTGGCGCGAGCCGGTGGCCGGGTCGGCAACGAAGTTGTGCTTGTCCGGCGGCGTCGCATCCCAGAAGATTTTCGTCACGTACCAGGGCCGATACGCATCATGCACGAGCAAGCCGTAGCCTTCCTTCGCGAGCACTCGTTGCACGCGCATGACGGCTTCCGCTGCGGGCCGCTGCATGAATGCCCGCGCCTGGCTGTATAGCGGCGTGCCGAGGAAATTGCGCGCGGTCGCGTAGCGGATATCGAGTTTGATCGTCGGATCCAGCGTCGCCAGTTCCACCAGATCGGCCGGTCGGAACTCGCCTTGTTCGACGGGCGGCGTCGCCGCGAGCGCGATTGGCAGCAGTTCCGCGACCGGGCGTACCGGCTCGATTTGGAAGATTTGCGGCGTTGCGTGTTCAGGTCGTGGCGCGGTTGTGGCGCAGGCGGCCAGCGCGAGCGCCGCGATGAGCGGCAATAGTCGATGCATGTTGATCACTCCTGGCGGCCTTGCGGCGGCGATTTCGTGGCCGGATCGCCAGGCGGCAGCACTTCGTGAAATTCGGGGAACATCTTCCACTTCGGAATCGGCGGCGTATGGCCCGCACAGGGCGCATAGGGCGACTGTTCCACAATGTGCATTTTGTGGATATAGCGCGGACAGTTGGGGAAAATCGCTTCGGCTTGCACACGCACGATCAACTGCGCACTGACGAACTGCGCCAGTAACGGATCGTCTTCGTGCATGCTAGCGCGTCCATTCACGCGCAGGCGCTTGGGACTCTCGAAGTCGATAAATAACAGGCCAACCTGCGGATTGACGAGGACGTTGCCAAGGCTCTTGAACATACCGTTGCCATCGTAGCTCGGGAAAGCGAGCGTGTTCGCATCAACGACACGGATGAAGCCGGGCAGGCCCCCCTTGTACGAGCAGTCGGGCTGCCCTTGCGCATCGGCGGTAGCGAAGAAAAACAGTGACCGGCTCTCGATGAATGCACGATCCTCATCGGTGAATGCGTTGCGCGTGAGTTTTTCGGCCAGACGATCAGCCAACTTGCGCGTCGAGAAACGATCCTGCAATTGCCGCGAACCCTCGTGATACATCGGGATGGTTGCCATACGGATCTCCGCCACGGCGATGTGCGCCGGGTTTCAAGTGTAGTCGCGGTAACGCCGAGTGCAATGAAAAAGTGGGGCACGGAACGGAACAGTCTATAATTGAACATCGAGGGTGCGAAAGGAAACCGCTGTGCAGGACGGGTGTCGGCAAGGGTCCCGTTGCGCCACCTGCAGCGAGCGCCAAAGCGGCATGCCGATAGGGTTTGTGCGTTGGCCACTCTTGATTGTCTTTGCCACGTTGGCCAGTTGCATATTCCTGCCGACTGCGCCATCGAAGGACCGTCTGGCGCGCGTCGAAGCATTGGCGTTGCTGCAAACCTTGAATGCCGATCTGCTCAGCCATGACAGCGCCACATTGACGCTGGAGCGCTGGTGTGCCGATCATCGCCTGGCAGAGCCTCCCCGCATCGTCGCGCGGCGGATGCGAGATGCGATCAAACCGATTCCCGATGATTTGCGTGCGCGACTTGCGGTCGCCGCC
>JANXVS010000602.1 GCA_025351555.1 Pseudomonadota bacterium
GCAGCGTGCTGGTGAAGCCGATCGCGAGCGAGAACGATCTGAAGTATCACGCCTGGGTCGAGCACAACCGCCGCTACGTCGAAGAAAAATCCGGCGGCAAGATTGGATATGTATACATTCCCGATATGGGTGGCGACGGCATCCGCGAATTCATCAAGTGGTTCTATCCGCAGATTCGCAAGCAGGGACTGATCGTCGACGTGCGCGACAATGGTGGCGGCAATGTCTCGGCGATGATTATCGAGCGCCTCGCGCGTCAGTTGCTCGGCGTCAACTTCGACCGCAATGCGAGTGCGGCCGGCACCTATCCGTCGCAGGTTTTCCATGGTTACATGGCAGCCTTGATCAGCGAATCCACCGCGTCGGACGGCGACATTTTCGCTTACATGTTCAAACAAGCAAAACTCGGCCCGACGATCGGCAAGCGCACTTGGGGCGGCACGGTCGGCATCAATGACTGGGGCCCGCTCATCGACGGCGGCCAGGTCGAAGTGCCGGAGTTCGTGGCAATTGCCGATCTCAAGGGCAATTATCATGTCGAAGGCGAGGGCGTGAGTCCGGACATCGAAGTGGAAAATGATGTCTTTTCCACAATTCACGGCAAGGACCCGCAGTTGGACCGCGGCATCGCCGAAGTGATGGCGAAGATTCAGGCCAACCCGCTGACCTTGCCACAGCGTCAGGCCGATCCGGTCAACGCGCCGGCGGATATGCGGCCGAAGAAATAGCGGAGGAGGCTTCGCGCAAAAGTACGGCCAGCACGCGCGGATCGGGCGCGCTGACGAATGGAAGTACACCGAAGCACGGCGCAGGCAATTTCGCACTCAACGTCGCGATGTTGTCGTCGATTCGCGCCATGTCCGGGTCGATGCGGTTGCCGATCCAGCCGACAAGCTTGCAACCCTCATCGGCAATCGCACGCGCGCTGAGCAGCGCGTGGTTGATGCAACCCAGGCGCAGACCGACGACGAGAATCACCGGCAGTTTCAACGCGCGCGCCAGATCGGCCTGCATCAGCGTGGGCGACAGCGGCACCGCCCAGCCGCCAACGCCTTCGACCACGATGCAATCAGCATTTGTAGACAATGCAGCAAATGCGGCAACGATCGGATCGAGCCGGATTTCAACGTTGACATCGCTCGCCGCCAGATGCGGCGCGATTGGCTCGGCGAACGCATACGGATTGACCAGGCGGTAGTCGGGCGTGCCGGCGCTGTGCGCTATCAAGCACTCCGCATCGTCGTTGCGCCAGCCTTGCGGCGTTTGCATGCAGCCGCTGGCGATGGGTTTCATGCCTACGGAGGGGCAACCATTTTCGTTCAACGCCGCAAGCAGCGTTGCCGCTACCAGGGTCTTGCCGATGCCGGTATCGGTGCCGGTGATGAAGACGCCGCGATTCATGCCGTTGTGCCTGCCTGCGATCAGTGCAGCATAAGCAATGTCCGTGATCCGGCAAAGCGTGCAGTGACCGGCTAGAATGGGCGGCGTCAGCAGGTTTGGAATTTTGCAATGTTCAACGCCGCTCCACTGCAAGCCGTAGGCAAGGCCGAGCAGTACCTTGAACTGGCCGAGCAGGCGCGCGGCTTGCTGCATGGCGAATGCGACCGCATCGCGAATGCTGCGAACTTTGCGGCGCTGATCTATCACGCGCTGCCGGATTTGAATTGGGCAGGTTTCTATTTCTTCGATGGCACCGAACTGGTGGTCGGCCCGTTCCAGGGCCAGCCGGCTTGCATCCGGATCGCCCTCGGCGCCGGCGTGTGCGGCACCGCTGCGGCGACCCGGCAGACGCAAGTGGTGCGCGACGTGAACGCATTCCCCGGACATATCGCCTGCGATTCGGCCTCGCGTTCGGAGATCGTGGTGCCGCTGTACCTTGGCGAGCGCCTGATCGGCGTGTGGGACGTGGACAGTCCGACGTTGGCGCGCTTCGATGGAGACGACCGTGTCGGCATGGAACGGCTCGCGGGACTATTTGTGGATTCGCTGCGCGCGGCGTGAGCTGCGGCACACCGGGAAGTCTTGAGATGGCGGCCAAAGACGATAGCAACAAGATCCGCAATGTGGGCCCAAAATCCGCGGCCTGGCTGCGCCAGGTCGGCGTGCGCACGCAGGAGGATTTGCTCAAGCTCGGCCCGGTCGAGGCGTTCATGAAGGTCAAGCGCGCCGGTTTCCGGCCGAGTCTGAACTTGCTGTATTCGCTGGCCGGCGCAATCGAAAATTGCCATTGGGCCGATCTGCCGGACGAGCGCAAGGCCGCGCTGGTGCAGGCTGCGGCATCAGACGAAACGGCGAACCCGATCAAGACACGCTGGCAGAAACAGGTCGAGCGCAGCGAGCGCGGTGGTAAGTCGCAGTCTGCGCCGGATCAGGATGCCGATTCCGCCGCCGGCGGTTTTCTCGACGATCCAGATGCCGGCGGTGACGCTGGGAACGACTAGCTGTATAGACGGCCTTTAATCGTCACGCTTTACTGCAGCCCATCGACAAAGATGCGGTCGGTGCAAGCGAAGACCTGCGCCGGATCGACGAGCACGTCGAATTGTTCGCCAGCCGCGATGCCGCTGTAGCCTTCGATATACCACTTGCCAAAACTATAGTTGAGGTCGAAGTTGCCGCTAATCAAACTCGCGCCCAGCAGGCGCGTAGCTTGCGGTCGCGCGCAGGGCGTGTTGTCGAGCAACGGGTGATCCAGACGTATTTCGTTTCCCGCCAAGGCGGTCACGCGCCACGCGTTCGGGCTGGGTTGCTGTGCATAGATGTTGAAACCGAGTGGTTGCTGCATGGTAGCGCCATCGAGATTGGCGATATGCCACTTTGCGTCGCCGCCGTAGTACACGCCGATCGGGTGGGGGTTGTACAAACCCGAGCCGCCGGCCGTCCAGTTCTGCGTGACCAGCACGATGCGGTCGGGCAGGTTGTCGATGCTGCTGTCGCTCAGGGTTGAGGCGTACCCGCCGATGCTCGAGGCGCTGGTCACATGCACGAACGAACCACCACCACTCCCCGGCACCAGCACATCGAAATGCGCACCCGGCGGCATGAGGTTGCCAGAATCCTGATTGAACAGCGCCCAGTTTGGTGCTGGATAGTAGCTGCCGAACGGATGGTTGTAGTCGACGCCGCCGCCGAGACCGATGTTGTAGTTCGGCGTCGCGATCAAGGCTGCGGTGGCGGTGCCGTTCAACGAGGTATCGTCGATGACACTCGTGTTGCCGGAGATCGTGTTGCTGCGGGCGGTGTGGGTAAAGTTCACATCGCCGGATTCGTAGGCGCCGATATCCGCGCTGCCGCCCGAGGCGCCGCCCTTGAAGCGGCGCAGGCCATCGGCGTCGTTGGTTGGCAGGCCGTTGAAGAGCAGACTGAATCCGAGGGTGGCATTGTCCGCCGCATCGATCGCTGGCGAATCCGCACGCAGGCGCGGCTGCGTATCGAGCACCAGACTGGCCGGTGCGGTCAGCGTATGCGAGCCATAGCCGACGCTGCTGGTCGGCGCGTTGATTAGGTTGTAGTCGTTGTTGCGCGTCCCCGGCACGCTGGGCGCGAGCGCGAGGCCGTTGTAGGCAACGATGAGATTATTGTTGAACGTGCCGCCGATACTCGCCCCCGCGCCGCCGCCGGACCATTGTGTTGCACTGATGCCGTAGTAGCAGCGCGACACGGTGTTGTTGATCACTTGGGCATCGATGCTGCCGTTGTTGACGACGAAACCGATGCCGCTGCCGCCGATGCCCGCACTGCTGGCGTCGGCGCAGATCGAGACATTGTTGTAGACGCGCGCGGTAATGCTGCTCGCGGTACTGCTAAACAGGCCTTCAGAGACGAAGATGCCGGCACGGTTGAAACCGCCGCGGACCTCGTTGCCGTGCAGCTTGATCGTGCCGCCACCGGCGCTGCCACTAGCATGCACGTCGACGAAGATGCCGGCGCCATTCACGCTCGCCGCCGACGTGCTCGTCACATGATTGTAGTACGCAGTCGCGTTGAGCGTCGCGCCCGCGCTGTTGAGCTGGATCAGGCCGTTATTGAGTGAGGCCGGCACTCCGCTCAAACGGTTGTTGATCAAGGTCGCATTGATCGTGCCGGCGTTCGCATCGATTTCGATGTAGTTCGCGGTATCGGCGCTGGCGCGGGTCAGG
>JANXVS010000596.1 GCA_025351555.1 Pseudomonadota bacterium
TTGTCACCCACGCTGCGCAAGGTTTGCAGGTTCTGCTTGCGCACTTTTTCGGCGTCCGGCACCAGTTGCCGCACGGCCTGCGCATCCGCACCAGAGCCGAGGCCCGACGCCACCCAGATCGTGCGCTTCTCGGCTTCGGCCTGCGTCAGGCCATCCTGCGCGCGAAGCTTCGCGACCAATTCCTTCCAGACTTCCACGCATTTCCTGATTTTCTCGGTGACGATGATCGACACCGGCTTCACCCGCCCGGCATACCTGTCGCGATTGAGCTGGTGGTTGTGCAGGACTTCATCGAACGTGGCTCCACCTCGTTGCAGGCGCTCCTCGACATAGTCCGGCGTCTTCACCACGCGCTCGTCGATGGCCTGCTTCAGGCCATAACGGAAGATCACATCCGGGAAATAGTCGTTGCCTATGTACGGCGTGCCGGAAACGCCAACGATCATCCGGAAGCCGTATTCCTCGTTGCGCAGGAATTCCAGCCAGCGCCCGGTGACCGCGCCGCTGTGGATGTGATGCGCCTCGTCGTTCAGCACCAGCGTGCGCGAACCCTGGCCCTTGAACGAATCGCTGATGGACGAGCCGGTACGGTCGTACACCGCGTGGATATTCTCGACGCAGATGTCGCCGTCGAGGATCGGATCGTTGGCCGACTTCACCGGCGGATTCGGATACGCCGCGCCCAGCGATTCGATCAGGTCCTTCAAATCCTGCCGCGCCGCAAGTTCATTGAACTTGTCCTTCAAGCCCTGCTCGATGGTCAGCGACGGGCACAGCACCAGCACCTTGTCCACCAGGCCCATGGCCAGTGCCACGCGCGCGATGCCGTACATCACGAAACTCTTGCCCGCACCCGTGGCAAGGTCGAGGCTCACCGCCTTGCGGTCCTTGATCTGGAACCTGTCCAGATAATCGGCAAGCGACCCGAACTGGCCTTGCAGCTTGGCGCTGGCCGAGAAGTGCGCGGCCGCGAGCGCCGAGGTGTCGGAGTAGCTGGACGTCAGCAGGAATTCCAGCGTGCGGCGCATCGCCTCGCGCTGGAACGCATAGCGATCCAGCGACATCGCTTCGAAGAACGGCTCGTACTTCTCGACTTGCTCGCGCGCCGCGTAATCGACGTTCGCCAGCGGCAGGACAAAGTCATCGTTGGTCAGCTTGATCGCCATGCTTCAGCGCCCCCTGCGCCGTCCGGCTGTCTTCTTCGCCACCGCCTTTTTGACCGCCGTCTTCTTCGCGGCGCGCCCGCGCCTCGGTTCACCGCCCGCGAATTCATCCCGTGCGATTTCCAGCCGCTTTTCGTTGCCGTAGCGATCCACCAGGATCACCATCACGCGCTCGCCAAGCGATGCCGCGGCAATGCGGATATCCAGCCGTTCGCAGGCAGCGGCCTTGTCTTCGTGGCTGCCGCTCACCGAAACGTCCAGTCGCTTCAACTCGCTTGCGACCAGCGTCTCGCCCCATTGCACGCTACCCAGCGAGAACACGTCGCCATCAAAGTTGGGGTCGATCATCACCATCGACAGCGTGGAGAAGTTTGGATAGTCCTCCGGTGCGGTGGTCATGGTTTTGGCACGAAATTCGGTCAACCGCACCACCGCATCCTTTTGGCCTTGGCTCAGCAGGTCCTCGCTTTCCGGGGATAGCAGCAGGAACTCCTGCTCAGTCTGCGGCTGGGAGACGAAATCGAAGCCGACCGCGTCAATCACTTCGTTGACGTCGGCCTCGGCCATCGGCTGCTTCAGCGCGCCGCCAGCGCCCGTTTCCAGCAGCCGGTTGAGCACGGATTCTGGCACCTTCAGGATAATGTAGCGCGTGTTGCCGTAACGCAGCTCGTCGCTCATGAAGGTGAGCGCGGAGACCGGCGCGATCACGTAGAACCGGTCGCCGGCCTCGCCGCGCATGATCTGGTGCAGACTCTCGATGTAGCCCTCGTCCAGCGCCAGCGACTTCTGATCCGGATAGTTCCAGACATGCACCGGATCGGTGCCGATGAAGCCGTCGGCCCGGAACGCACGGATCGGATG
>JANXVS010000597.1 GCA_025351555.1 Pseudomonadota bacterium
CCGAGCTTGCCGCCGTCTTTGGCATTGCGTTCGCCGCCGATGTCAAAACGCGAATAGTCGAGCATGCGGTCGCGGCCGGAAACCGGCAGGAACGACAAATCATCGCCCTTGCGCACGACATACATGGCCGGCACTTTTTCACGCTGCAATCCCTCGAAGGTATCGAAGTGCACATGACCTTCATGATCGCTGGCCTGGGTCATCACGGTCTGGCCGTTGCGGCCGATGACGTCGATCGTTGCGTCGCTCACCGGCGTGCCACCGTGGATCGATTGCACGTAGACATCCTGGCTGCCGTCGAGAGATTTCTTCACGATTACGCCGAGATCGGTGACGACGATCATGCGCGAGTCGCCCAGACTGGCATCGTTCTCGGTATCGCCTTCACCTTCGTCTGTTGCTACTTCATTGTCGCCGACGTCGGCAGCATCACCTTCGTCGCTTTGCGGGTCTTTCTGCTTGACGACGGGCTCGGGCTTGGCCTTGCTCAGCTTGAGCAGGAACACACCGTGCTTCGCGCTCGCTCCGCTACCGAAATACTGGCCGAGATCCACGCCTTCGAAATGCGCCTTGCCCGGATCGGTCTCGTCGAACGGAATCTTCTGCACGAAGCGTTCGGTGATCTGGTCCGCGCTCAACGATCCGAGTTCGGGCTTGGCATAACTGCCACGATTGAAAGTGACCAGGTGCTGCAACTGATCCGGCAGCACGCGCGCGATTTCCAGTTCCATGCCCGGCACATTGCGTGCGACCACGGCTACGCGCTTTTCGCCGGTCAGCGACAACAGCGCGCCATCGGCCATGAAGCGCAACATCTTGGCGTATTCAGGCACCTGCACGATGTTCGTGTCGGCGTGGCCGAGCACATAGCCGCCGAAAGATTTCAGGCCCTTGTTGATTTTTATAAAAATATACCTGCCCGGATCGGCGTGAAACTTGAAACTGTGCAGCTCGGCGAATTCGCGCTCGGTCGGCACTGCGTCCAACGACAGCGCCTGCGAATGCCGCAGCAGGTCCTCGCCGACCTCGCCCGTACTCCACGAATACGGTTCAGTACGCTCATCCTCGGGAGTTTTCGGATTGAATTTCGGCAACAGCCACGCCGTCACTGCCTTGGCTGTATCGCGCTCGTTGATCGCTTGCGAACTTTCAACAACCAGCACCTGCTCAGGCTCGAACTTCGCGTTGTCGACCAGGGTCGCAGTGATGCTGCCGATTTGCAGGCTGTACAGCCCCGGGATTGCTACGGTGCCGTCAAACTTGTCGCTGGCCGGGCCGCCACGCGCCGCATGTGTGCCAGCGGCGACCGCAAACGCAAGTTCGGTGTCGTCAACGGGGATCGCCAGCGGCTCGGAATGGATGTAGGCGCTGAGTTTGCGCTCGTCGTAGGTCACCACGAATTTCCTCGGCGTGTAGGTTTTCTTCTTCGCCTCGGCAAGGCGCAAAGTCACGAACTTTTCAAAGCTCGCCGGATCGACCGGATGACTGAACGCAATGTGGATCACTGCCTTCTTCGCTGTCGCATCCTGCGGATCCTGGTAAAACTCGCGTTCCGCAATGGTCGCGGTGAAAGCTGCGCTGCGGAACTCGGCGTGATCGGTGTCCACGCGCACGTGTTCGGCGAACGCGAGCTTGCGGTCGAAACGCAGGCTGAAATCCTGCCCTACCGGCCAGTCGTCCTTCGGTTGAAAATCCAATTCCTGATCGCTGACCCAGGTCCATTGCCCGGCAAGCTCGGGTTTCATTTCAATGCCGGTAGTCAGCTGCTTGTTGACCAGGGCCAAGGGCGCAGCAGAACGCGAGAACCGGATCACCAGCGGATGCACTTCGATGGGCGTCAAACCGTAGTCGGTCAGCGGCGGCGCCTGTACCTTGAACGTCGCGGCCGGTTCTTCGATCTGCCGCGGGCGATTCAAGTACGCCCGATAACTGAACCAGCCACCGGCGCCGGCTACGATCAGTACCGTCAGAATTGAGGCAAATCGTCGCGGGTGCGTGCGTACGACTGTCACGCCGCGCTGTGCGCCTGCGCCGGCAGCGCGCATCCATGCGGGCGCGCTCCAGGAAATATCGCCAAGCAGCCGCGTCAGCAGCCAGCGCAGGCCACGCAGCAGAATCAAGGGCAGACGCAGCAGAAATCGCAACAAGTCCATGGCGGTGAATTCCGAGAGTTGAAACGTGGCGACGCCTCAAGCGGCGTCGAAGCAAAACACGCAGTATCCCCAGTGATAACGTCGAGTCGCGGGCAAATCGCACATTCGAGTCTATCCTCCAATCCTGCCACAGTTCAGCACTGTCGCATGGAGGATTTCTGGCACAGGTCTGAATTTTACCGGGCGTATTGTGGCGCATGCCGACCGCAGCTCAAATCGCGGCGAGCGCCTGTTCAAGGTCAGCGATCAACACCTCGGGTTCTTCCAGCCCGATCGACAGACGCACGAAACTGAGCGGCGATCCGCCGGGATTGGCCACGGGCGCATGCGCCGAGTAGACGGCACAAACCGGGAACATCAGCGACTCGTAGCCACCCCAAGACACCGTCATCAGGAAACGCTTGAGCGCGTTGCAGAAACGCTCGACGCCGGCAACATCGTCCACCCGCAACTGGATCGTCAGCAAACCGCTGGCGCCATGCATCTGCGCTTGCGCAAGCGCGAACTGAGGGTTCGATATCGCGTGCGGGTAGTATACTTTATCAACTTTGCCGCTGGCCTCCAAAAACGCCAGCACCTGCCGCGCCGTTTCGGCAATGCGTTGCAGGCGAATCGGCAAGGTGCGCAGGCCGCGGATCATCAGCCACGCGTCGTGCGGCGCCAGGATCGCGCCGCAAGTCATGTACGGCCCGCGGAATACGTCGCGGATGATTTTTTCGCTTGCGCACAGCGCGCCTGCGACGACGTCGCTGTGCCCGTTCAGATACTTCGTCGCCGAGTGCGCAACCATATCGATGCCCAACGCAATCGGCGACTGGTTCAAGGGGCTGGCGTAGCTGTTGTCACAGAGTGTACGAATGCCCTTCGCGCGCGCGAGTTGCGCGACGGCGGCCAGATCCTGCATCTCGAAGGTCATCGAGTTCGGGCTTTCAAGCACGATGAGCTTGGTTGCCGGCGTCAACGCCTGCTCAAAATTCGCAATGTCGGTGCCATCGATAAAGGTATGCGTCACGCCGAAGCGCGCAAGCAAATCCTTGAGCAGCGCACGCGTCCACGAATACGGCTTGTGCACGCAGATCACATGATCGCCAGCCGATACGCTGGCCATCACGCCGGCTGCAATCGCGCCGGCGCCGCTGCCGAACATCAGGCAATCCTCAGCCCCTTCCAGCGCCGCAACTTTCTTGCGCAGGATTTCAACCGTCGGGTTGTTTCCACGCGTATACGTCGTGCGCTTGAACTCATCGCGGAAACCCTCGCGGAATGCAGCAACTGTCGGAAACGCAAAAATGGACGACTGGAAAATCGGCGGCGATACGGCGCCGCGATAGGTTTCGCGTTCTTCGCCGAGGTGGTTGAGGATATAGCTGAGATCCATCTAGTGTTTGGCCGCATTGACGAATTGCCGCGTCGCTTCGGCGAGCGATGGATCCTCCAGCGCAAAATGCAGCGTCGCCCTCACCAGTCCGAGCTTGCTGCCACAGTCAAAGCGTGTGCCGTCGAAACGGTAGGCGTAGACTTTTTGCTCGGCAAGCAAGGCTGCGATGCCGTCGGTGAGCTGGATTTCTCCGCCCGCACCGGGCCTGGTTTTTTCCAGCAGCTCAAAGATGCGGCCCGGCAGCACATAGCGTCCGACGATGGCGAGATTCGATGGCGCCACGTCGGGCTTCGGCTTCTCGACGACGTGCTTGATCAATGCAGCGCGTTCGTTGACCGGCACCGCATCGACGATGCCGTATTTGTCTGTCTGCTCGTGCGGCACTTCTTCTACAGCGATCGCGCCGGCACCTTCGGACGCGGCGAATTCGGTCATCTGGCGCAATGCGCCCGGACCTTTGTTCCAAATCAAGTCATCTGGCAAAATCACGCCGAAGGGCTCATCGCCAATAACGGGTTTGGCGCACAACACGGCGTGGCCCAACCCCAAGGCCTCGGCCTGGGTGACGAAAACGCAGCGCACGTGCTTCGGCACGACATTTTGCACAAGCGCCAGAAGTTCCTTTTTACCCGCGCGTTCTAGCTTCTGTTCAAGTTCGTAGGCGGTATCGAAATAGTCCGCAATCGAATGCTTGTAGCGATTGGTGACGAAGATCAGCGTGTCGGCGCCGGCGTCGACGGCTTCGTCGACGGCATATTGGATCAACGGACGATCCAGCACCGGCAGCATTTCCTTGGCGACAACCTTGGTCGCGGGCAGAAAGCGTGTGCCGAGTCCGGCGACGGGAAACACGACTTTGCGTAGCGGTCGACTCATCGACAATCCTCAGGCTTGATTGCGCGTGAACGGCACGACGTCGGCGGTATCGGCATCATCGCGCCAGGAAAATTCCGGCAGCAGGTTGCTCAGGCAACGCCGCAAGGCTTCTTCATCATAATCGCGCACGGATTGCGCCGCCTGGCGCAGTTGTGCATTGAGCAAATCCCAGGACATGCTGCGCGGCTGTGCCAGGAAAATCTTCGCGTGACTGGTGTTCTGATAACTTTCCTGGGCGTGGAACAGTTCTTCAAACAGTTTCTCGCCAGGGCGCAAGCCGGTGTAGACGATGGCGATATCGCGTCCGGGAATCTTGTTGGCCAGACGCACCATCTGCTCGGCGAGGTAACTGATCTTGACCGGCTCACCCATGTCGAGCGCGAAGATTTCGCCGCCCTGCCCCAGTACGCCGGCCTGCAGGATCAGCTGGCAGGCTTCGGGAATCGTCATGAAATAGCGGGTGATTTCCGGATGCGTTACCGTGACCGGACCGCCATTGCGGATCTGCTCGCGGAACAGTGGCACCACGCTGCCGGCCGAATCGAGTACGTTGCCGAAGCGCACGGTAATAAAACGCGTGTTCGACCGCGCGGAAAAATTCTGGCAGAAAATCTCGGCCGCGCGCTTGCACGCGCCCATCACGCTGGTCGGGTTCACCGCCTTGTCGGTTGAAATCA